>DAIUBN010000045.1:0-17225 GCA_036846645.1 Bacteroidaceae bacterium
ATTATCACCCTGATGCCGGCCTTGTGAAGAGCCATCACCATCTGCTTGAATTCTGTGATGCGGGATATTGGTACCGAAGGACGTGTAGAATAAGAGCCTTCGGGAACATTATAGTTGAGTGGCTGATTTCCATAGGCATAATGACTGTGTCGGGTGTTGGTCTCATCGACATCGGCAAAGTCGAATACCGGCATCAGCTGAACATGAGTGACTCCCATCTCTTTAAGGTGATCTATTCCGGTAGACAATCCGGTGGTAGTATGAGTGCCGTTTTGAGTGAGCGACAGATATTTGCCACGGAAACGGATATTGGATGTCGAATCTTGAGTGAAATCTCTGAGATGAAGATTGTAGATAATAGAACGGGCAGGGGAGTATAGCTCGGGACGCTTATCGGCTTCCCAACCTTTAGGTTCTGCTTTCGTCATATCGATAATAGCGGCGCGTTTGCCATTGGCACTCACTGCATGAGCATTGAGTCCTGGAGTATCGCCATGCCATTTATCTTTGATCTTTACATTGAATGTATAATACTGATCAAGCAGATCGCCTTCTACATCAACCGTCCACATTCCGCTGCCGGTCAGACTAGGTTCGAGATGCACCGTGCGGTAGGCATGACCCGAATCGCCAGTGCGGAAAAGCATGAGTCGCACTTCGTCGGCATTGGGAGACCAAAAAGAGAAAGTCGATTTGGTTGAAGAATATACCATTTCGGTTAGATCGCCCGATGGCACCGGGTAATCATTGAACGATTTGTACGTTTTCTTGATTAGTGTTGTACAGCTTGATAAAGCCAAAGCCATACAAACAAAAAGTAACAATCGATATGGTCTCATATCTTATAATATATAGTTTGTTATTCTGTCTTTTGTTTACTCACTCTTCCAGGATTCTTCACGATAAAGTCTTTCCAACTTTTACTTCCTCCGCTAGTCACCGGTCTGCCCATCTGTAGAAAATGACAATAGGCAGCTCCCAATGCGTCGGTAGCATCCATAAATTGTGGCATCTCTTCTTTTGCAATGTGCAGCATGCGTTGCAGCATATCGGCTACCTGCTCTTTCGAAGCCTGCCCCGTACCGGTTATCGCCATTTTGATTTTGAGTGGTGCATACTCTGTGATAGGAAGGTCGCGACTTAGAGCCGCCGCCATTGCTACACCTTGAGCACGTCCCAGTTTCAACATCGACTGTACATTCTTACCAAAGAAAGGAGCTTCGATAGCCAGTTCGTCGGGCAGATAGCTGTCTATTACGCTCTGCACCCTTTGGTAGATGTGCCTTAGTTTGAGGTAATGGTTGCCGAACTTTCTCAAGTCAATCACTCCCATAGCCACCAAGTGCGGCTTATGGTCAATGATGTTAAGCACACCATAGCCCATAATGTTGGTACCTGGGTCGATACCAAGAATAATATGATCGTTAACTGGTTCTGTCATTGCAGTGGCAAAATTAGCAAAAAGAATAGATAACTGACCTATATTTAACAAAGATACTCTTTAAAAATGTAAATATGTGGGTGGATAGAAGATAATATAAAAGAATATGATTCAGATTATATTTTATGAATTTGAAGAAGGGCTAGATATTGAATTATATCATTAAAAGTAGTATCATGGAACAATTAATCTCATTAAAACAAATCAATAATAAATTAAAAGAATTACCTTTGTTATTTGATAACTTTAAATATGGAAAATAAAAGCAATATAGACCAATACAATAAAACGGTTGTTAATCAAGATTTGGATCAACTCGCTGATAACATCACTCAATTGGTGGAGGAATCAAAAAAGCGTTTAATTCAAACTGTCAATACGACTTTAGTCTCTACCTATTGGTATATTGGAAAGTATATCGTAGAATTTGAACAGCAAGGAAATGTTAAAGCAAAATATGGCACAGCATTATTATCCTCTTTGGCAAAAATCTTACGAATTAAGTTAGGTAAAGGATATAGCCATCCTAACCTTAATAATATGCGCAAGTTTTATCTTCGTTATCCGATTTTTCAGACAGTGTCTGAAAAATTGAGTTGGTCACATATTTGTGAACTTATTACAATCGATGACGATTTAGAACGAAGTTTTTATGAGAAAGAGTGCATTTCTGAAAGATGGAATGTGCGTTCACTCCGACGCCAAATGGATAGTGCATTATATCTTAGATTGGCAGCAAGTAAAGATAAAAGTGGTATACTAGAACTAGCTCAAAAAGGTATTGTTATTCAACAGCCGGAAGATGTTATTAAAGATACATATACTCTTGAATTTCTTGGATTACCGGAAAAGACAAGATATAGTGAATCTGACTTGGAACAAAGACTCATAGATAATTTGCAAATATTTTTACTGGAGTTAGGTAAGGGGTTTGCTTTCATTGGCCGGCAGTATCCGTTGACAATAAATAACAAGCACTATCATATAGATTTGGTGTTTTATCATAGAATATTGAAATGTTTCGTCCTTATAGATTTAAAGAGAAATGCAGTTAAACATAAGGATATTGGGCAAATGAATATGTATATGGGATATTTTGCAAAAGAAGAAAATGCAGTCGATGATAATTCTCCTATTGGTATAATTCTAAGTCATACCAAAGATGAATTGCTTGTTGAATATGCCACTTATGGCATGGATTCTAAATTATTTGTATCTAAATATGAGCTATACCTACCCAATAAGGAAGAATTAAAACGCTTGGTCTATAATGTTATAGCTAATGATAAGGATAAATAATTACAGTAATTCATGTTATTATTCAGTTGGATAAATATCAAGTCAGATTTCGTCCTTTTGTTCGTTTTGTTGCGGTTTAGAATGATTTTTCTTCACTCTTCCGCTTTTGCGCAGTGCTTCGGCAATAATCCATTGAAGCTGGCCGTTCGTTGAGCGGAACTCATCGGCAGCCCATGCTTCAATGGCATTCATTGTTTCGGCATCTACACGAAGCACAAAACTTTTTATTGTGTTCTTTTTGTCAGACATCTATATGATTAATGATTCAATGTTCCAGAGTTGATAACGGGTTGGGCAGGCTCTTCGGCACAAAGCACTACTAGCAGATTGCTCACCATTGCGGCCTTCTTCTCTTCGTCCAACTCGACTATTTCTTCTGCCGATAGTTTGTCGAGAGCCATCTTTACCATAGATACAGCGCCTTCTACAATCTTCTCGCGAGCCGAGATTATGGCAGTTGCTTGCTGGCGGCGAAGCATCACAGCAGCAATCTCGGGAGCATAAGCCAAGTAGTTGATTCGGGCTTCTACTACTTCCATTCCAGCCATTGAAAGACGTTCGTTGAGTTTGTTCACCAGCTGCTCGTTGATTTCATTGCCACCCGACCGAAGCGTGAGACCTTCTGATTCGGAAGTATCATTATTGTCGTAAGCAAACTGGCTGGCTACCTGGCGAAGGGCAGCATCGCTCTGTACCTTCACAAATTTTTCGAAAGCATTCATTCGATTTGAAAGCGCAGCACCAACAGACTCTTTCCCATTAGAAGAAGATTCTGCCATGGTCTGAGAATCTATCTCGAACATTGCTTTGTAGGTATCTCTTAGTTTCCATACCATCACCAAACCGATCATTACAGGGTTTCCTTCTTTATCATTCACCTTGATCGGCTCAGCGTTCAGGTTGCGAGCACGAAGTGACAACTTCTTCGCCATTAGAAAGGGATTGACCCAAAACAGTCCCGTTTGGCGGAAAGTGCCTCGATAGTTTCCGAAGAACACCATGACGCGAGCTTCATTGGGCTCAAGTTGGATAAATCCACGTAATAAGAAAGCAGTTAGAACAATAAAAACTATTCCAACAGCAATGAGCAAATCATCTGTCGGTTCATTGGAAGCACCAATAATAATACTGACAATACCGGCAGCCAATAATATTAAGATGAAGAATAATGCTAAAAACCCATTCATCTTAAAACCTTTAAAATCAACTTCTTTTGTATTCATAACATTATATTTAATTGATATTATTTTGATATCACAAATATTCAATAAATAAAATGATATTTCCAAATAAAAATGATAAAATTTTCTATCTATTTTTAGATATAAATAAAGAAGGTAAGAAAACCTTGCGGTTCTTACCTTCTTCTTGATATATATGTTATAAAGTTATTTATTTTGCCTATGTTTTATAGACAATGCTCCACCATCTCCAATATCAGGTATTGTACTGCTGGTAGCTTTAACCGTGACTGTACAGGTGGCAGTAAAATTACCATCGCTGGTCTTTACTGTGATTGTAGCTGTTCCTGACGATATTCCTTTGACTAGTCCCGATGAGCTGACAGTGGCGACAGCATCATTGGATGAGCTCCATGTAACTGCGGTATTGGCTGCATCGCTTGGGGTGACTGTTGCTGTCAGTGTAGAACTACCACCTATGGCGAGTTCTAGCGATGTTTTGTTGAGCGAAACGCCTGTTACCGGTATACCGATTACTGTTACAGCACAATTTGCTGTTTTGTTTCCGTCGGAAGTTGTTACTGTGATATTTGCAACGCCTATAGCTACAGCGGTGACTACGCCTGTCGAACTAACAGTTGCAACAGCAGTGTTGGATGAACTCCATGTGACAGCTGTATTGGTGGCATCACTTGGAGATATAGTTGCTTTAAGAGTAGCAGTCTTTCCCATAATGACCGAAAGAGTGCTGCTCGATAGCGTTACTCCTGTTACAGGTTTGGTTACCGTTACCACACAAGAGGCTGTTTTATTGCCGTCGGTAGTCGTTACGGTGATTGTTGCCGAGCCAGCAGAGATTGCTGTAACTAAGCCCGAAGAACTAACTGTTGCTACGGAAGCATTAGAAGAACTCCAAGAGATAGATGCATTTGAAGCATTGGCGGGAGAAACCGTAGCGGTAAGTGATGATGTTGCACCAACCGATAGATTGAGAGAGGAACTCGAAAGGGATACACTTGTTACAGCAATGGTGTTGTCCTTGGTACAAGATGATAAAATAAGTCCTTCTGAAAATACAATCAAAAGTGACAATACCCAAGGTAGCAGATGTAAGTTCTTTATGGCCTTCATAATAATTATCTTTGAAGAATTATAGTTACTTTTTTTCAATCAATGGTATCGCTGTTTGGATGATAGAAAGGTTTCTATCCTGCCATAGTTTTATTATTTGTCAAATGTATGAAATTAATTTAAGAACTGCAACGTCTCGGTAATAAAAATAAATTTTCGTCCCTCATTTATTTTGTATTACCCTCGACTTGCATTATCTTTGCACCTACTTTATATAAAGAGGATATGATAATAGAGAATATTAAGAAGCTGCTCGATGAAGTAGAGCAATTGAAAGCTAATAACACTGATGAACTAGAGGCTTTACGCATTAAGTATCTCAGTAAAAAAGGCGCTATTAATGATTTGATGACCGAATTCCGTTCTGTCGAAGCTGATAAGAAACGTGAAGTGGGTATGCGAATCAATGAACTAAAAACAAAGGCTCAAGATAAGATTAACGCATTGCGCGCTCAGTTTGAACAAGCTGCCGACACTAATAATGATTTAGATTTGTCGCGCTCTGCTTATCCAGTACAATTGGGCTCTCGCCATCCGATAACCATTGTAAAGAACGAAATCATCGATATTTTTTCTCGCCTTGGCTTTAGTATTGCCGAAGGTCCTGAAGTAGAAGATGACTGGCATGTGTTCTCGGCTCTTAATTTTGCCGAAGATCATCCTGCTCGTGATATGCAAGATACTTTCTTTATCGAATCGCATCCTGATATTCTGCTTCGTACTCACACTTCTTCTGTTCAGAGCCGTGTGATGGAAGTCAATCAACCTCCTATCCGTATTATCTGCCCGGGACGTGTCTATCGTAACGAAGCCATCAGCGCTCGTGCCCACTGCTTCTTCCATCAGGTTGAGGCTCTTTATGTGGACAAGGATGTTTCTTTCACCGACTTGAAACAGGTATTGTTGCTGTTTGCTCGTGAGATGTTTGGTGCAGATACTAAGATCAGACTTCGTCCGTCGTATTTCCCATTCACCGAACCGAGTGCCGAAATGGATATCAGCTGTAATATCTGCGGTGGTAAAGGTTGTGGATTCTGCAAGCATACCGGCTGGGTAGAAATCCTTGGTTGTGGTATGGTCGACCCGAATGTGCTCGAACTTAATGGTATAGATAGTAAGATATACAAAGGATATGCTCTCGGAATGGGCGTTGAACGTATCACCAACTTGAAGTATCAGGTTAAAGACCTTCGAATGTTCTCGGAAAACGATACTCGCTTCCTCAAGGAATTCGAAGCTGCCTATTAATACAAGCTTATATTTCACTCTCTCCTCATAATAAAAGAGGAGAGAGCGTCTATATATATTAAGGTATAGACCTTTCTAATCTTCGCATAATGGAAAAAGATCGTCTTGTCACACCAAGCTATTGCTATATGCTGGCGGCGAATTTCCTTCTGTCGTTCAGTTTTTGGCTTCTAATACCGGTTTTGCCGTTCTATCTTCACGAAGAGTTCTATTCTGGAGATGCCGTTATTGGATTGGTCGTGTCTTGTTATACAATTTCTGCACTCTGTGTGCGACCTTTTTCTGGCTATTTGCTCGATTCTTTTTCTAGAAAGCCTCTTTACATCCTTTCGTATTTTGTCTTTGCCGCTATCTTTGCGGGATATATTGTTGCTGGAACACTCACGATGTTTATCATTTTGAGATTGTTGCAAGGTGGTGCTTTTGGAATGGTTTCGGTAGGGGGCAATACAATCGTTATAGATATCATGCCGTCCTCTCGAAGAGGAGAGGGAATAGGATACTTTGGATTGACCAACAACTTTGCAATGGCCATTGGTCCGATGGTGGGCTTGTTCCTCACTCAAAGTGCCGTATCCTTTAATTATATATTCCTTATTGCATTTATTTCTTGTGCCATCGGCATCTATATGGGCAGTATGGTATGCACTCCTTATAAACCGCCTGTCAAGAGAGAACCGTTGTCGTTCGACCGTTTCTTGCTCACTAAGGGCTTGCCGGCAGGTTTCAGCCTTCTGCTACTCTCTATTCCTTATGGTATGACTACAAACTATGTAGCGCTATATGCCATTCAGATCGGAATTACTGCCCAAACAGGATTGTTCTTTACGGCAATGGCGGTAGGTATGGCCATCTCGAGAGTATTCTCGGGCAAATTGGTAGATAAAGGAAAAGTGACACAGGTCATTTCTTTTTCCTTGTATATAGTCATCGCAACATTCTTCTTGCTGGCATATATCGGACAGATATTTATTACCGACCGTGAGATAGGTACCTATCTATTCTTCTTTGTCGCCTTTCTGTTGGGTGTCGGATTCGGTATCATGTTTCCTGCCTACAATTCTCTGTTTATCAATCTGGCTCCCCACAACCGTAGAGGAACCGCTACATCGACCTATCTTACTTCTTGGGATGTAGGCATCAGTGTCGGTATGATTCTAGGAGGACTTATTGCTGAATGGAGTTCGTTTGCCAATGCTTATCTGATGGGAGCTATATTGACGATCATATCTACTTTATATTTTGATTTCTACGTGGTTCCACACTATAAACGCAATAAACTAAGATGAGAAAGAAAGAACGTTATGAAAAGGTGATTGCTTACTTTGAACAGGCAATGCCGATAGCCGAGACAGAACTACATTATGATAATCCTTTTCAGCTGCTGATGGCAGTTATTTTGTCGGCTCAATGTACAGACAAACGTATCAACCAGATATCTCCTGCTTTGTTCGAGGCTTATCCTACACCCGAAGTGATGGCTGTTGCGACTCCCGAGGCGGTGTTCGAATATGTGAAGAGTGTATCTTATCCTAATTCTAAAGCCAATCATCTGATAGGTATGGCCAAAATGCTTGTCGAGAAGTTCAATGGTATTGTTCCCGATAATCTGGATGATTTGATTCAACTTCCCGGAGTAGGACGAAAGACGGCGAACGTCATTCAGGCTGTGGTCTACAATAAAGCGGCAATGGCTGTTGATACTCATGTGTTCCGTGTATCTAATCGAATAGGGTTGACGACCAATTCGAAGACACCACTGGCTACAGAGAAAGAGTTGACGAAAAATATTCCGGAAGAACTCATCCCTAAAGCCCATCATTGGCTGATACTGCATGGCAGATATACTTGTACTGCAAAAAAACCGAAATGCGATACTTGCGGTCTTAAATTGTGTTGTAAATATTATTGTGACCTACATAAAGTCAGCGAATGATGTCAATAAAAAGATTTTTTATTGTAACTTTGTAGCTGGCATTAACTAAAAGACAACAAATAATAAGTTTCAAATAATTAATTATAGTATTATGACTTTAGACGAATTCAAATTTGCTGGTAAAAAGGCTATTGTCCGTGTGGACTTTAATGTTCCATTGGACGAGAATGGAAAAATCACAGACGACACCCGTATTCGCGGTGCTCTTCCTACATTGAAAAAAATCTTAGCTGATGGCGGTAGCCTCATTATCATGTCTCACATGGGCAAACCAAAGAAGAATCCTGATATGAAGTTCTCTTTGGGTCAGATTGTTGACGCTGTTTCTGATAGACTTGGCGTTAAGGTACAATTTGCTCCCGATTGCATGAAGGCTGACGATGCAGTAAAGGCTTTGAAACCAGGAGAAGCTATCTTGTTAGAGAACCTGCGTTTCTATGCAGAAGAAGAAGGCAAACCACGTGGTTTGGCTGATGATGCTTCTGATGATGAAAAAGCTGCTGCAAAGAAAGATATCAAAGCTAAACAAAAAGAGTTCGCCAAACATTTGGCATCATACGCTGACTGCTATGTAAACGATGCATTCGGTACAGCTCACCGTGCTCATGCTTCTACAGCTGTTATCGCCGACTATTTTGATAAAGATCACAAGATGCTCGGTTATCTGATGGAGAAAGAAGTAAAGGCTGTCAAGAATATCCTCAGTGATATCAAACGTCCGTTTACTGCTATCATGGGTGGTTCTAAGGTATCTACAAAGATTGGTATCATCGAGAACTTACTTGGTAAGGTCGACAACTTGATTCTTTGCGGTGGTATGACTTATACTTTCGCTAAAGCTCAAGGTGGCAAGATTGGTAAATCTATCTGCGAAGACGACAAGTTGGATGTAGCTCTTGATGTAATCAAGAAAGCAAAAGAGAAAGGTGTTAATTTGGTTCTTGGTACCGACTGTGTTGCTGCCGATGATTTCAAAAACGACGCTAATACTCAGATTTGTCCTGCCAATGCAATTCCTGATGGATGGGAAGGTCTTGATATAGGTCCTGATACCGAGAAGGCTTTTGCTGCTGCTATCGAGAGCGCAAAGACTATTCTTTGGAATGGTCCTGCAGGTGTATTCGAAATGGACAACTTCGCAAAAGGTTCTAAGGCTATTGCCGAATCTATTGCTAAGGCTACCAAGAACGGTGCATTCTCTCTTATCGGTGGTGGCGACTCTGTAGCTTGTATCAACAAGTTCGGTATGGCCGACCAAGTTTCTTACATCTCTACCGGTGGTGGTGCTTTGCTCGAAGCTATCGAAGGAAAAGAACTCCCTGGTATTGCTGCTATTGAGAAATAAATTTTCAATCATTAGTTAATAAATTAAGGGCAGCCCATATTGAGGTGGGCTGCCCTTTTACTTAGAAACCTTATAATATATATGAAAAGGGCCTTATTGTCTTTTTGCCTTATCTCTCTCTTGCTGATGATATCTTGTGGAGAGCATAAAAAGCGAACATCCGGAGAACCGTTAGAGCCCCTCGAAATAGGAGTGATGGCTTCTATGGATGGCTTTCCCTTTCTCGTTGCGGCAGATAAAGGCATTTATGATTCACTTGGATTGAAAGTCAACTTCACGGTCTATCTTACAGAAACAGAACGCAACGCCGATTTTGAGGCGCACAAGCTCGATGGAGTTGTGACCGATTATCCTAATGCTATCTTCTTGCAATCCAAAGGTATTCCTCTTCGTTCGGTGATGCAGAATGATGGCTATCTTTGCTTGCTCACCAATAGAAACAGTAAGAGGAATAGTATCAAGCAACTCAAAGATATCAATATCGTTTCTTCTAGCAATTCTTTCTCCGACTATGCCCTCGATTTTGTCTTGCAGAAAGCGGGCATCAGTCTCGATAGAGTGAATCAACCGGAAATCAATCAGATTCCGTTGCGTATGATGATGCTGAAAGAGAAACAGATAGAAGCGGCTTTTCTTCCCGATCCATACGCTACTATGGCGATGAGTAGCGGAATCCGTTCGCTCATCACTACCGAAGATTTGAATATCCATCAGTATACTACGATATTCAGCAGAGAGGCTTTAAAAGAAAAAGAATCTTCGGTGAGGGCTTTGCTCAAAGGTTATAATCTAGGTGTGGATTATCTGGCTCGGCATCCCGAAAAAGATTGGGCAGATGTGCTGATCAATCAGCTCAAAGTGCCCGAATACAACGTCAAACTAATTGTTTTGCCTTCATACCATTATGCTCAGGCCCCGAATGTTGATGAGGTGAATAAAGCAATAGTTTGGTTAAAGAATAAGAAAGTCATCAAAGACGATTATACTGGCACAGAACTTGTCGATTCTTCTTATATAGAAAAAGCAAGTAGAGAAGAACAAGTTAAAAACAAAATAAACAAGTTACTGAAACGACATGTCAGAAGAAAGCATAAATAAAGCTTACTCGGAGGTCATAGATCTCATCAAACAAAAACGGCTGAGAGATGCCTTCGAGTTGGTAAAAGCTGGACTTATAGAAAGTCGCTGCTGGGATTTGCAATCATCATTCGATTCGATATATACTTCATACGAAATGATGACCCGTTATATGTTGCAAGGTGTTCACGACCCAAAACAGCGTGAAATGTACAACAATATCGTTGTTCGCCTACTCGAGATAACGGATAGGGTCAGGATATTATTGTTGGATGGAGTATCTCTTCATTATTATCATATTACCAGAAACAGGTTGAAACGTATGAGCGATCCGTCTGATACGATGAAACTGATACAAGATTTGCAGTCGGCTGCAATGGATATATCGGTTTGCAGTTTGCTACCCGATAAGCAGAAGCAGGCAGAGGCTGCCGATAAATGGTACTATCAGGAGAAACTGCTCTTCAATAAGATATGGACAAACATCAATTGGGATAGCAGCGAAGAGGCTGCTGCCAATTACATCTTAGAGTCTTCTCCGCTCACCGAGACCGACTTATGTCTTTATATCGGAGCCATGACAATGAGCCTGTTTCAATGTTTCGATTTGAACAAGCTGCTTTGGTTGTTTAAGGTCTACAGCACGACGACGTTATCGGCAAAAGCGCGCCAACGTGCTATTGTCGGCATATTCTTCGTTCTTCACACTCAGGCCGACCGCATTAAGTATTATCCGCAAATCAAAGTGCGTCTCTCCCTTCTTAAAGAGCAAGATTCTTTTGTTCGCGATATGATGCAATGTTATGTCACTTTCTCTCAAAGCATTGATACCGAAAGAATTACTAAAATTATCAACAATGAGATAGTTCCCGACATCATCAAGGAGATGAATAAAGCTCAATCTCCACTCGGTGATAAAGATGATGACGAAGATAAGGATATCCCCAAGATGATAATGCCTAATATCGAAGATAAGGATATTCAGAAAAAACTGGAGAAGCTGAGCAAGATGAGTATGGAAGGTGGCGATCTATATATGAGTACTTTCCAAAACTTGAAAGGGTTTACTTTCTTCCACGATTTGGAGAATTGGTTCAAACCGTTCGATACGCATCAGCCTTGTGTGAACAAACTGAAAGATATGGGAGACAAAACGAGCGATACTATTCTTTCTATCTTGAAAAATACCGTCTATCTCTGCGATAACGATAAGTACTCTTTGGTACATCTGCTGCCCAAAATGCCTCCTCAGCAGTTCGATATGATGAAGGCTCAACTCGATCAAGCCGAAGAAATGCTCAACGAGAAAGAGTTTAAGGATGAATTGTTGGAGATGGATGAGGCCGATAGTAAGTTGCAGAATGTGAACTATATGCACGAACTTTATCGATTCTTCAAGGCTAGTCCACGGAAGAAAGAGTTCTATGATATCTTTCATATCAATCTATTCAGAACTGCAAATAAGGAAATCAACAGCATGATTCTTCCTTCTCGCCAGCTGATGTTGCTTGCAGAATATCTGATGAAAAAGAAATATTGGAAATTGGCAAGTAATGCTTTCGAACTAGTAGTTGGTCAGATTAAAGGTGAGGATGAGAGTGGAACTATCTTCTCGCATTTGGGATACTGCTATCAGCGGCAGAAAAGTTTTGCTCAGGCACTTGAAGCTTATCTGAAGGCCGACTTGTTTATTCCTGATAACGATTGGCTGAAAGAGCAGAAGGCCCTTTGCTATCTTTCTTTGGGACAATATTCTGAAGCCATTACGTACTATAGGGAACTTGAAATCAAAAATCCTGATAATAAGAAGATTCTTTCCAATATCGGTTTTTGCCTTGGCGCGACCGAGAAATATGATGAAGCTCTTAATTATTTCTTCAAATTGGATTATCAATATCCCGGTGATGAGGATACATGGAGATATATCGGTTGGTATTCTTTTATTGTAGGGAAATACGAGCAGGCCAAAACCTACTATGATAAGTTGCTGCAGACTACCTCGGCATCATCTATCGATTTTATCAATGCCGGCCATGTAGAATGGCTCTTGGGTAATGCACTCGCTGCTCGTGACCGCTATAAATCGTCTGTAGACCATTGCGATGAAGGCAAGGATTATTTCATCGAATTGTTCAAATCGGATATTGATCTCCTCGTCAGTAAGGGTATTGATATAGATAATATCCCATTGATGATGGATTTGTAGCAAATAGGCTGCATATCTTAAAGCAATGTCCTCGAAGATACCTCTCTTACAGAAATGCAACGTAAAGGTTTCTTCGAGGACATTATTTATATATATCGTCTCTTTTGTGTTTAGCTAGAATTTATAGTCTATACCCAAACCAAATACTTTATTGGTGCGAGAGTAGACATCTTTGCCTGCGAGAGTAGTACCGTTGTATCCTCCTGTTGCCGAAGCTGCCGTCTCTTTTGTATAATTGCTGTAGTTGGTCCAGAAGTAACCTACATTCATTGTAACCTTTGGCGAGAATTTGATTGCAGCGCCAAAGCCTACCGAATATGAGTCGCAAGAGAAACTGGTATCCGATTGATAGTTGTCGCTCAGACCGTAATCGGTGCGCTGTACGCCGGCACTTACTGTCAGTACAGGCAATACATCATATTCTGCACCGGCAAGAAACTCGTATGTGCCGCGTGTCAGTGCTCTCTGCTTGTCTTTTGCCATTCCCGCATTCTTGTCGTCATAGAAATGGAATTCACCGGTAGCGCGAAGCTTTGGAGTGAACTGGTAGCTCACAGCTGCCGAAAGCATTGATGGAATATCATTAGGAGTATTCACACCATCTTTGAAATCAGACAAAGCTCCATCGGGATCGCTGTTCTCTTTCGTAGTGTTCTGTATATTCAGGTTGGCCATGAATTCGTATTTGATACCGATATTCCATTTTCCACTATTGATATCCAATCCGATGATAGGAGTAAGTCCCCATCCAGTCTGGTCGCAATCAAGTTTCACATTGGCAAGAGTCGTCTCTACCGATTTCATTGTGGCATTGACGTAGCCGCTATAGTTACCAGAGAAGTAGTTCATGCGACCACCGATATAACCCGAAACATTCTTATTGAACTTGTACGAAAGACCAAGCTGCAAGCCATAAATATATTGTTTGCCCGACATTGCTGTCTTTATGGTGTACATATTCGGAGTAATCGTTCCTTTTGATGCCGAATAGATAGACGCCATCACTCTTGAGTCGAACATCGGCAGACCTGTATCGAACGAAGCCTTACCACCGCCGCCAACTACACCCGCAAAGCCCGAAATAGCCCAATCTCCTTTTTTATAGACGCCATAGATAGAAGGAACTATCGGTGCAGAAGCTGTACCTTTGTATTTTCTGGTGTGATTGTCTTCGGGAAACAAGGCGAAAGTCGACTCGATGTTACGAGTTTGATATACACTTTGGCCATTGATTGAAAAATAAAGACCGTTATCCATAAAACCTATACCGGCAGGGTTGGTATAAACTCCATCTATCTGGAGTGAAGCACCACGAGCAAGCATTCTTAAAAAAGCTGCGTGCTGGTTGGTATTGGTCAGCAGACCACCTGCGTGTGAAGAAAGAGTAATTAGCAGCGCTGTGCCAATCAATGTCAATTTTCTCATACTGTTTGTATTATTGTTTAAAACGGCGGCAAAATTAGTATATATTTCCTATTTATCATTCTATTTATCCGATTATTTTAAGAATTAATGAAAAATATTTCGAAAATCGGGGCGTGAGCACCTTGTGTCGAGGTCGGAAAATCTACTTCTTCATCACATAAGATTGAACTCATCAAGAAGATAAAGTAGATGCTTCAAGGATAGAAAGTGTTCGCTTCAAGAAGAAAAACTTGATGGATAAAGGAGTATTCTAAGAATTAAGCTTTGATTTATTAAAATAAAGGCTTTATTCTTTAAAATATAAGCTTAATTTATTAAAATACAAGCTTAATTTTTAGAATGATTCATGAATCGTAAAGTTTTATTGCCTGAAGTGCAACAAAACTAATATTGGTGAAGGAATAAAATCAGAAAGGATAACCTACTGCGAAATGGAAGGTCATATCTCGTTTGAAATTGGGGTGATAGATAGGATAGCGGTCTCTACCACTCGAATAGACCGGATTGATGGCTTTCATACCAAAGTCGAAACGCAGCACGCAGAAGTCGAAATCGAGGCGTAGACCAAGACCGTAGGCTGCTGCAATTTCTTTATAGAATGTGTTAAGTTTGAACACACCTCCTGGTTGGTTGTCGTACGATTTGATGCTCCATATATTACCTGCATCGATAAATGCTGCTCCACGGAATTTCCAGAACAGACGGGTTCGGAGTTCGATACTTGCATCGAGTTTGATATCGCCCGACTGATCCAGATAGTTGCCGTCGCCTGCAAATCGTCCTGGTCCCAGTTCTCTAACAGACCAACCTCTCACACTGTTGGCACCACCGCTGAAATATTGTTTCTCGAATGGTACGCTCTTCGAATTGAGATAGGGCACTGCAATGCCGAAAGCTGTATGTATGGCAAGCGTATTACGTCTGTCGACTATGAGTTTCCTGACATAATCGAAATCTGCTTTAAGATATTGTGCAAAGGGGATATCGAAGATTGAGTATTGTCCGTTAGAGTTTTTATGCAGATTCACTGCTTTGGAAAATAGGTAGAGCAGGTTTCCCGCCGATTCAAATCCAAGTCGGAAAGAATAAGAATTGGCATTGCTATTCCTGAAATTTTCGTTCGTGCCTAGAGAATTGTAGACGTAGGTATATCCGGTGCGAACTATGAAACGACTGGTATAGTTGTATTGGAATATATAGTTCTGACCTTTGTTGATATAGTTCTCTTTGAAGGTATCAGATATCCAAGGTAAATAAATGTAACTGATGTCGAGCAAGTCGAAACGATTTTGTATGCGTTGACGTTGGTTCCATTTATAGCTCCAAGATGACGAGAATACTGTTCTCGAAAATTCGGGGCGTAATTGGTAGTTGAACCTGAATCCGAATTCGGTTGAGGCTGTACTTCGTCTTCGATAATCTTTAGATATGAATGGGGCGATAAATCGAGGGAAATTGAGTGTAGCTTCGGCCCCGGTCTCGTAATACCCGTTATTGCTATAGCCTTCGAGTCCGGTTATGGCTTCGTAGGCACCTCTGAACTTCAGTGTTAATAGTTCCGACCCGAAGAAAAGATTGCGGTGCTGAAAAGATATACTGGCAGCAGCACCTAGGTCGCCCGCCGAGTTGGTACCTTCTATTTCGAATGATGCCGATTTGTTTCTGCCACGGGTGAGAAGTACGTAGCTATTGAGCTTTGTACTGTCTTCGTGCAATTCGTTGAATCGGATGTTAGAGTAGGTCAGTGCCGAGAATCTTCCTAAGTGGCTATAGGTGCGTTGTATATCAGAATAACGATATAGATCGCCGGGAGCAAAGTACAGGTTGTCTACAAGCACTTTCGGTCTGAGTGCCAATTTGTTTTTATAATAAATAGGGTATCCGTTGTAGTGAATGGAATCGGTGATGTCGACACCTCCTGAAGTAGACGACTCCATCATATCGAAATCGGTGATGATAGACACCTTGTTGATATGATACTGTCGATAGGGCGCAGCTTTGTATTTCTGTGTCGAAGGGAAGGGCAAGAGCTGCATGTGCAGATCAATTTCTTTGCTGCCGCGCACCGAATCTGCTGTGAAGGTGATATATTCTTTGCTGAAACGATAATAACCGGAGTTGTTCAAAAGGGTGGTGATGCGGTCGCGTTCGGCATCAATGATGTTGACGTCAAAGTGCATTCCTTCGTGGAGAAGCTTCTCGGAAGAATGTTCCTGTATCAGTCCAAGTATTTCTTTATCCTTGATGTTATAGTTGAAATGCCGCAGAATATATGGCTGTCCACTTTTCACGTTGTATGTTAGTTCTAGTTTCTTGCGACTCATCTTCTTTTCCAATTCGATGCTGGCACCCATGTAGCCTTTGTTCTGTACGGCTCTTAGCAATTCTTGTTGAGAACGTTCTGCATCTTTCTCGTTGAAGATGACCGGTGCATTACCTAACTTACGTAATGTTCGGTTGGCCCAGTTGGTCGTATCTCGCCCCGACATATTATAGATGTAGAGTTGCGTTTTGAATAGACTGAACCATTTGGAGTTGGTAGTGAGATGTATATATTGTTTGAGTTCTGAAGCTGAGAGGTCTGCACGGTCGGAATTTACCTTCACTTTATTGAGCAGGTATTGTCCATCGGGAACATACTTTGTTGCAGAGCATGCTGCAATAATCCATACGACCGATATGATGCATGACAGGTATAATAATTTTCTCATATTGCAAAAAACGTAGTGCAAATATACTTGATATTTTGGTAGCATAAAAATAAATCAATAGTTTTGCAGAAATATTGATGTATCCTTATGATAGAAAATCGTCTCAGTAAAAATAGAATCAGTTATATTCGTTCGTTAGATAGAAAGAAAGAACGTAGCAAAGATGGTGTCTTTCTTGCCGAAGGCACTAAGGTTGCGGGCGACTTGATGAAGTCTTTTCATTGT
>DAIUBN010000046.1:0-17034 GCA_036846645.1 Bacteroidaceae bacterium
AAATTACCATTCGCATCGGTAGTTACACCGAGTGTGGAACCTTTGACAACAACGGAAGCACCTATAATAGGCAATCCATCTTCAGAAGATGTAACAACACCACTAACCTTTCGTAAGTTTTGGGCGTTAGCGAGACCTATGCCCACCAAAAGGCAGACACATAAAAAAAACAATTTTTTTCTCATAAAAACTCTCTCTTATAAAATTAAACAATATTTAATTCACGGACGCAAATTTAATTAAAGTTGCGAAACAAACAACCTAATAAATAGTAAATTTTCATAAAGTTGACCTTTTGATTAATAAATGCCAAGTATAATATTATAAAACAGAAATAATAGTTACTATTTGAAAATAAATAGCAACTATTATATGCAATATGTTTATTCCAATCCAATATTAACAATCAAAGAGGGTATCAAAATGGAAGTTTATATAAATCAATTTGATTAAAATATCGAACTAAAAATATCAAAAGTATCTAATTTTCAGCGTTTTCGAGCCCGAAATATACACCTTTCTTTATGACAGGTATCCCTTTTTTCATCCAAGCTGGCATAGGTGCGCCCTTCAGATAATAGTCAAAATATTGTTGAAGACGAATGGTAAGATCCTTTCTGTTACGACGTTCTTTCAAATTATGAGCTTCATTGTTATACTCCATCATCCAAACTTTCTTACCCAAACGGCGCAAAGCAGAAAAATATTCGATACCTTGATACCAAGGAACTGCGCCATCGGCATCGTTGTGCATAATGAGCAGCGGTGTCTCGATCTTATCGGCATGGAAGAGAGGTGAGTTCTCCAAATATAAATCTAAACCACCTTTATCCCATAGAGATTTTCCAATACGACTTTGCTCTTTCTCATATTGAAAAGCGCGAACTATACCAGATTCCCAACGAATACCCCCGTAAGCACTTGTCATATTGCTAACTGGAGCTCCAGCCTCTGCTGCTTTGAAAAGGTTGGTACGAGTGATGAGATAGGCAACTTGGTAACCACCCCAGCTTTGTCCTTGAATAGCCATATTTGATTTATCTGCAAAAGAAAATTGATTACAGATTGATTCTGCACCAGAGACAATGCAGTTGTAAGCACTTTCTCCAGGGTGTCCTACCTTATATACTATATCAGGGACAAAGACCAAATAGCCACGACTACAATAAAAAGCAATATTAACAGTTGACCAACTTGGTTGAGGCTGAATATAATCATAAAGTGTTTCCGAATGTTTCTCATAGAAATATATCATCACAGGGTATTTTTTCGACACATCTATGCCATCGGGAACGTACAGAATACCTTTGAGTGGTGTTCCATCATAAGCTTTCCAATTAACCAAGTGTGCACTTCCCCATCTATAGTCTTTCATTTGAGGATTCACATCTGTCAAACATTCTTCTGTTTTCCAATTGTTTGAAGTCAGAAAAAGATTGTAGCAATGAGAGAAATTCCCTTTTTGATAGGCTATTACATCAGCATCTTTAGCTTTACAGAAGCCAGTATAAGAGAACGTGTCAACAAAAGCTTCGGGAACTTCAGGTTTGGCAACAGATAACATCGCCATACCATTCTTTTTTGAATCTTCATCAAAAGCCGTCAGATACATCCGCTCATTCTTCTTGACAGACAATTGCTTATTGAGTACATTGATATCATTTTGAGTGAAATCAGTTTTCACCATATCAACGTATCTATACTGAAAATGTTTTTTACGTCCTTCGCCCTTAGACAAATTAATCGCATACTTCCCATCAGGTTGAAGTTTCCACATATCATAACGATCATTGATAAGTACAGCCTCATCTCCATCAGTCCAAATTGGAGATGTACAATATGGATAAGCCGGTTGTGGCCGATCGTTTTCTTCATCGAAGAAATTCACTCCCAATTTGTTGGTCAGACAAACTGTGGTGCCTTTCTGTACATTGTAGCAATAGAACTGTGTATCATCATAATTGTACCATAGCAGATACTTTCCGGATGGGGATGCAACAACCTCGGCATTCAGTTTTTCGGCTACGACTTTACGGCTGCCATTATTCAAGTTGACGAGTGCAATATCCGACTGATTATTCGCATCCCAAGTTGCAGCAATCATATATTTTGCTCTATCAGAAGACAGAGCATAAGTTGACATCCCTTCATTAAGCAATGTAATCTTATCGAATTGAGACGTTGTCAAAGGAACAATAGTAGACGGCTTATTTAGATTGATAACAGACATATAGGTCTGCTTTTTCAATTTATCCTCCATCAGTTTCTGCTGAGGTGGAGTGAGCTGATCATGATAAGTCCATATATCAACCTGAGCAGTTTCGAAATCTACAATACTTGTATCTTTCGGAGCTAAATAAGGAGCAACACCTACAAACAGACGATTGCCATCGGATGAGAAACAAGGGTTAGTATTCTCATTGAGCGACCACCCCTTTGGTAGATTCTCAGAATAATTCTGATCTATTATCTCTTTGGCTATACCTTTATTATATAGGTATAGTGAACAATGCTTATTTCCTGTTTCTGTTGTATCCGACGAAGCTAAGAAAGCAAGTTGCTGACCTTTGTCATCAAAAGCAGGCGCAGAATAGAAAGCCTTACCGGTAGAAAGTGTTTGACGTTTCATCGAAGGGAAATCATACAATTCTACAGCAGATTTAGTAAGGCTGTCTTTCTTGTCTGGTTTCACCGTAAGAGCCAATCTATTACCAGGTTTACTGAATTCATAGTATTCCACACTCTTCACGGTATCACATCTACCAACAGAAGGCTGAATTAAAAGTAAATTATTGATATCTTTATGTTTATCGTTTCGCTTCTCTTTTTTATTATAAGATGGTTGAACGAGGCAAGCCAAATAAGACATCGATTTCATTCCTGTCTTAAACGATATGACTTCTGGTATCTTGGTAACTTTACCAGATAACAAATCGATATACGCCAAAGAATCCTTAGGCATATCACTTTTAGACTTTTTACTTATCCTCGCACTGCGAGTCTCGGCATACAATGGTTTGATCAGGCAATATGCCCATCGACCATCTGGTGACAATTTAGCATCATAGCCACGAGGGATAATTATTTCTGTCTTATCTACCAACCGGCGGAAAACCAATTTTCCATCACCTTGTTGAGGAGACACCAGATAAGACAAAATCTTGCCATCGGGCGACAACTGGGTACGATTAATACTTTTCCAACTGTCATAAACGCTATGGTCGAGTTCTTTCTTCTGCGCCACAGCCAAACACGAAAAGCCTATCATTAAGGCTAAAACTAAATAAAATTTCTCTCTCTTCATATTTATATATTAAGGTATTAATTAATAAGTCTCTTTAATATCTCCGGATATAGGAATAGTAAATAAAAAACGTGCTCCCTCCTTATAAGAAGAATCCAGTACAACTGTTCCATTCAATGTCTCGGCTATAGAACTGCAAAGTTTCAAACCTAGACCTACTCCTGATTTGAAAGTATCAAGTTTCTCGAAAGCGCGAAAGATGACATTTTTCTTTCCGGCAGGTATACCAATACCTGTATCCGTAACAGAGAATGTGACAGTATTAGTTTTCCGATTGACAATTCCAGCCAATTCTATTCGTCCTTGCGATGTAAATTTACATGCATTATCAAGCAGCGAAGTCAGCACCTGTGATATCAGTCGTTCATCTGTTTTAATCTTCAAATTATCAGGAAAAGGTATGAACTGCATACTTACTCCCCTCTGACATTGCATTCTCATTTTATCAACAACCGACGAACAGAGTGAGTTGATATCACAATAGGCATAAACACATTTTATTGTTCCTGCCTCTATAAGCGAAATATCTAGCAACTCAGAAAGTTGCCTTTGCAAAATATCACTATTCTCTTCTATTATCTTCGATAGATGTTTACGTTCTTCATTGGTGAGCGCACTATTTTCATCAGCCAAAACAGAAGAAAAACCGACAATAGCATTCAATGGCGTACGAATTTCATGATTCATATTTCGGATAAACATCGTTTTCATCTTATCAGAAATTTCTGCCTTCCCATAAGCTTCTCTCAATTTATCAGATGTCTTTCTTAGATGAGAATTACTTATTTTGTACAGATGAAGATAACGTAAGACTATTAGCAATAGCACAAAAATAACCAGCAAACTAATGATAGAGATCCAAGTAATTATTTTATTCCGTTCGAATTCTGATTTTTGTTTTTCATCTTGCAAGTTAGAAACTTTCTGAATCAATCTGTTAACATCGTATGAGAGTTGAAGTTCCTTGGATTTAACATCCAAATCCTTCTTATAAGAATCTTCAAGGAAAGCAATATATTCAATTGAATATTTTCTATAGTCCTTATCTCTTCGCAATGTATTTCCGATGACAATACGATAGCGCAGGCACTCGTTATACAGCCAAGCAAACTGTTTATCTTTTGTAGTAAGCACATTATTCACGTATGGCAAGGCCTTACTATACTGCTTGGTTGCCATATAATATCGAATCATCGAAATAGAACAAGGATTGTACAAATCGTCCTTAATTTCTTTGTATTTAGAAGCCAATGTCTTTATTTCATTGAAAATACTTTCTATTTCTTTCAGTGACAAAACATGAGTGTACATCAACATTCTGCGATAGCTGATGCAACGATAAACATCCATATTCTTATAAATTCTGCCTTGCGCCCGAAAACGAGCTTCGAGCACAGGAGCCATCTGAAGTATTTTCCGGTCTGCCGCCAACGCTTCTTGCTGCATATCAAGATGAGAATAAAATTGAGCGGCCAAGACATAGTAAGAATTAGAGAGTAGATAGCTTCCGTCAGAAGGTAATTGATCGACCTTACAGCCTAGTTCCTTTAAATAAGCCACACAAAGTTGTCCACCTGTCATTCTAGAAAGAATAGAACAAAGACAAAAGAGTTGGCCTATCTGATGGTAGATATCGCCGAGAGGTTCTGTCTTATACCTCTTAATCAAATCTTCCACAAAGGCAAGTCTTTCTTTTCCCGACTTATTGCTCAGCATATTTAATGTAAGCGAATATTGCAAAAAGACGACCATTTCTTTCTGCTTATCGGTAGGTTTAAGGTGTTTGACAAGTGCAATATAATAAGGTAATCTATCTTGATCTAAAGAAGCCAAATTTCTTATAGCCTCCAATTGAATCGGTTCATCCTTCTTCTCCCTACTAATTTTAAGAAGTTCTGTATTGAACGAGAAAGCAATTTGGTTATTGGATGCCAAATCAATAAGATTAAAAAGTGATTTGACTCTATCGTTATAAGACAGTCGCAAAGAAAGCCTACGTGATAAGCTATCACGAGCTTTCAGTGTATCCATCGCATTAATCTGTAGAGCAACCAAGCAAAATAGCAGGATGTAATGTAGATAATGTTTCATAACGACTAGCTTAATTAAGTCTACGTCAGATATTTATCATTCAGGCAGATATATTATTTTTTTTGCTCTTTCAACAAATCTCTTATTTCAGTAAGCAATTGCTCTTCATTGCTAGGTGCGGGTGGAACAGCAAGAGTCTCTTCTTTTTTAGAGGTAAAACGTGTCACTACTTTCAACATCAAGAAGATACAGAGAGCTACAATTAGGAAATCGATAAGAGTCTGCAAGAAGTTACCGTAAGCAATAGTAGCAGGGACAGCATTAGGACCAGCCAAAGGATTGGCAGGCAATGTGTACTTTAAATCGGCGAAATTGATGCCACTAATAATGTAGCCAATAGGAGGCATGATAATATCGTTGACCAATGCGGTGATGATTTTACCAAAAGCACCGCCGATAATAACACCGACAGCCATATCAACAACATTACCTTTCATAATGAAAGACTTGAAATCTTGAACAAATTTACTTTTTGCCATAATTATTTTATATTATAATTAGTATTGTCAAATTTTAAATTCATAATAAACATTAGTAATCGTATTCAATCTTAATACAAACTTTTCTGACATTCTTCGTTCCTCCTTCGGGCAATACACATGCCCGATGATAATCATCGGGAAAAAACAAAAAGAACATCCGAGGATTACTATCTATATATTTGATTTTCGATGCATTCCAAAACATAATATCAAAAGAATAAGGTGTATTGAGTGTGGCGTCTTTAGCACGAACAATACCGAAACGTTCAACACCGGTGACGCACCACTGCAAATCAATATATTTTTTATGAGATTCTATTTTCACCTCATTTGCCGGTCGAAGAACAGCATCTTGAATATTAGCAAAACAGTGCTCGCCATCAATATCATATTTACCTGAAGCCAAAGTTGCCACATCATGAGAAGCCATCCAAGCAAAGACTTTGTCCCAACGAGCTTTCTGTCTATGATATTGTGTGGCAAATTCTGCCATATCAGTATTTTTATAAGGCATCACATTCTTAAGTCCATTACACCATTCTCCTTGAACTACCCATTTACGGGCATTTCGTTTTGTCCATTGCTGTGCAAACAAAAGATGACTTGCAAAGACAAGAGAAAGAAGAGTAAGTATAATCCTATAAGTTATTTGTTTCATTATACCATATTAATATAACACAAAGCAAAGTTAGTAAATTAGTTATTTAGAACAACAAATATTACGAAAAAACAAATATATAAAGAAAAATCGGAGACATTAAGATGTAAATTCTATCTAAATTGAAGTGCATTCTTGATAAATTTAGAATAATATGGCTATTTCTTATGTTTTATTTAGGGTTTTGATTTGTCAATCTTAATACAATTCCATAATTTTGTCTTCCGTCAAATTACCAATTATATGAAGAAGTTACTATACATCTTTACGTTAATACTATCTTTGAGCCTTTTCAGCGTTACGATGCAGGCACAAGAGGGTGATACCGAATCAGATTCAACAACGGCACAAGTGACTACAGAGCATGTCAGCTTTCATAAACAGATTAAACAGAAATTTATAGAAGGCTCAGCGTTGTTCATGTCTTTTGTCGCCTTTATTTTTGTGATGGGCTTGGCATTCTGTATAGAGCGCATTATCTATTTGAACATGTCTCATTCCAATTCCAACCGTTTGCTATCCGATATTCGAGAGGCACTTGCCAAAGGTGATACAGAAATGGCCAAAAATGTCTGTCAAGACTATAACGGACCCGTTTCTGCTATTTGTTCTCAAGGATTGCAACGTATCGATCAAAGTGCAGATGTAGTAGAGAAGTCGGTTACTGCTCAATGCAATATACAATCGGCTTACCTAACGAAACATTGCTCATGGATCAAACTATTTATCCGTATGACACCTGCCTTAGGATTTCTTGGCACTATCTTCGGTATGGTTCAGGCATTCGATAAGATTCAGCAAGTAGGCGAAATATCTCCTTCTGTTGTTGCCGGAGGTATCAAAGTAGCTCTTATCACCACTATCTTCGGATTAATCAGTGCCATTATCCTTCAATTATTTTATAACTATATCCTATCTAAAATCGACAACATCAATAACGACATAGAAAACTCATCGGTGACACTTCTGGATATGGTCGTAAAATATAATCTGAAGTACAAAAGATAACCAGGAGGTCATTGATAATGAAAAATAAGGCTAAAAGGATTTCCCAAATAACGTTGTGGGTAATATTGAGCATCACCATTTTCATTGCTGTATTATTCTACTTTGGAGGCGAGGTGACCGAGGCACAACGCATTGTCTACGATTTGCCACAACCTGCATTCACAGATTTGGTTATCGGATGGGTATTTATCTTACTCATATTAACCCTATTGACTATTTTCTCTTTCGGTATCTTTAATTACTTCAAGAATTACGAAGATTCTCCTATTCAACGTACTATACAACTCTATAGTGCTGGAGGATTAATATTATTATTAGTTCTCACCTGGTTTATCGGCGATGGTAGTGCATTAAAGATAGCAGGCTATGCCGGACACGACAATACTGCCTTTTGGCTAAAGACAGCCGATATGTGGTTTTATTCTATCTGCATTCTGATTCTCACAGCAGTTGGCTTGATTGTCTCTTTCGGCATTCGTAATTTTCTTAACCATAGAAAGGAGCATTAAGAGATGTTTCGTGGCAGTAAAATAAACTTGAAAGTACACTTCATAGAGACCAGCTATATAGCTTTCTTGCTTTTGGTATTCTTTGTCATCTTTATGTCGATTAATACCAACAAACCTGTGGGGCTAAACATCATCTCGTTAGAAGACTCTGGAGTGCCAAAGATTACAGACCTTAAGCCACGCAATATATTGAAGATAAAACTCGATAAGAACAATTCACTCACCATCAATGGCGAGAATATATCCAACGACCAGGTGAACAGTATAGTGAAAGAATTTATCGATAATCCTGACAATCAGAACAACCTGCCCGAGAAAGGTTGGCGCAACATACCATATTTTGGTCCGATGCTCATCACATTGAAACATGTTATTTATTTCGAATATAGCAAACAATCAACTTTTGGTGCCTACATCGATATCCGTAAAAGATTGAGAAATGCTTATATGCAACTTTGTGACGAACTGGCAGAAAAGAAATGGCAGAAGAAATTCAAGACATTACTGCCCAATGAGCAAAAAGCTGTATTGATGGTTTATCCACAGCAGATCTCAGAGAATATATATTAATAAGGAGAAAAAGTAATGAGTATTCTAAAAAAGAAAAAGAAACTATCTGTACCATCATTATTGACATACTCTTATGCCAATCTGGTCTTTCTATTTCTTTTTTTCTTCCTGCTCATGACCAATTATCATAAAAGTACCATCAAATCTCAATTCAATAATACCAAGACCACCCAGCTTACTAACTTAGAACGAAAGACATTGGTAACGCTTATCAGCATACAACCTTCGCTCGATAAGAGTGGCAGCAGTATACAAATCAATGATTCTTACGCTACAGTCGACGATATCTATAATTTTATCATAAAAGAGAGAGCATCGCTCACCGACAAGGATAAAAAGGAAATGATTGTTTCGCTACGTATCGCCAAAGATACGAATATGGGAATTGTCAATCAAGTGAAACAAGCCCTTTTGAAGGCCGGAATTACCAAAGTTGATTATCGTTTATAGCCAAATTTCGACTTAAATGACGAATTGCCAATTCTTCATGATATTTGGCTATCTTCCACATTATATAAATGGTCTATCTTTGCAGTATCAAATAAAACAATAATGTTATGAAGATATTAAAAACAACTTTCACTGTATTATTTATATTGCTTACAGCCACTGCATGTGCTGGTAACGGCAATAAAAACAAAGAACTGAGTAATAACGTAACTAAACAAAAAGAAGGAGAAAAGACTATGACTGTAGTACATCTTACTAAAGCAGAATTTTTAAATAAAGTTTACAACTTTGAGAAGAATCCTAACGCATGGAAATTTGAGGGAAACAAACCTGCTATTGTAGATTTCTTTGCTACATGGTGTGGCCCTTGCAAAGCATTATCGCCCATCATGGAAGAGTTGGCACAAGAGTATAATGGAAAGGTAGATATCTATAAAATAGATGTCGACCAGGAAGAAGAACTCGCAGCAGCATTCGGAGTTCGCAGCATTCCTACTCTACTCTTCATCCCGATGCAAGGCAAACCCACAATCACTCAAGGTGCAATGCCAAAGGCTGAACTCAAGAGAATGATAGACGAACACCTGTTGAAATAACAGCATAACCACTTAATGTTAATAATAAATAAGGATAGAGCGAAAACTTTCGTTCTATCCTTTTTTTACTACTTTTGTGGCAAGAGAATATCGGTATTTTATCTAAACTAACAAATTTGCACCTATGGAATACAAACTCAGCACGCCTCTCAACGGAAGCATGATTATTACGTCCGAATTGCATACCAATCGACAGATGTTGCAAGACAAATCGCTCTACAAATTTATTTGGGTAAGAAGTGGAGAAGTTACAATTGAAGTAGACCATGTATTGATGCGACTCATTCCCAACGAAGTAATCACACTCTCACCCCTCCATCATATTCTGTTTGTCGAAGTAAACGGAGAATACACCACTTTATTGTTCAACAGCAACTTCTATTGCATCTTTGGTCACGACAAAGAAGTATCGTGCAATGGTTTCTTATTCAATGGTTCTTCCAACATCATGCAACTTCAGCTTTCCGAGTCGCAGATAGACAAATTGCAAAGTATCTTCGATAATTTCATTGATGAGTGCCAACTCAAAGACAGCCAGCAAGAAGAGATGATGCGCATACTGCTCAAACAATTTATTATCACTTGTACCCGCATTGCCCGTTCTAAGTTTTCTGTCACAGAGAAAGATGAACCTAGTTTCGATATAGTCAGACAATTTTATGTACTGGTCGACTCCCATTATAAGGAGAAGAAACAAGTGCAAGACTATGCAGACTTGCTATTCCGTTCTCCCAAAACCATATCAAATCTGTTTGCAGAATACGGACTTCCTACACCACTCAAAGTGATTCACGAAAGAGTGTTCGCCGAAGCCAAGCGTCTATTGCTCTACACCAACAAAAGTGCAAAGGAGATTGGCGATATCGTAGGCTTTGAAGATATTGCCTCTTTCAGCAGATTTTTCAAAAAAATGGCACAAGAAAGTATCTCTGAATATCGAAAAAGGGAGAAGAAAGAATAATTGCCAACTTATACGGCAGTTTTGCTATTTAGCAATATCCCCCGAAGCGCTATCTTTGTATCATAATTAAAAACCCTAAAAGATTATTATTTATGATGTCAAAGATTAATGCACTGTTCAATCAGTTTTTAGAAATTGCAGCTTCGTCTCAGAAGCTTGGTATTCACCTTATTCGCGTTGCGATTTTGGTTATCTTCGTTTGGATAGGCGGACTAAAGTTTTGGAACTACGAAGCCGAAGGTATCGTTCCGTTCGTTGCCAACAGTCCATTTATGAGTTTCTTCTATACAAAAAGCGCACCCGAATACAAAGAATATAAGCTTAAAGAAGGCGAATTCAACGCTAAAAAGGTTGAGTGGCACAAAGAAAACAATACCTATGGTTACGCTCACGGATTGGGTATACTCATCGTATCTATCGGTATCCTTACTTTCTTAGGCATCTTCTTCCCTAAAGTTGGACTTATCGGTGCTATTCTTGCCATCATTATGACCATAGGAACGCTATCTTTCCTCGTCACCACGCCCGAATGTTGGGTGCCCGATCTGGGGAGTGGAGAGCACGGATTCCCGTTACTTAGCGGTGCAGGCCGATTAGTGATAAAAGATACTGCCATACTTGCCGGAGCGTTAGTGGTACTCTCTGATAGTGCTCGTACCATTCTGAAAAGAAAATAAGATATTCATATTATACAAACTCATCTTCCTTACAATTAACTTACGTTTGATTAGTATTTCCACACATCCGAAGTTTGCAAGAGCGATTGACAAACTTCGGATGTTTCGCAAAAAATAATTACCTGTATCGTTTAATGGCTCATATAATAATGTATCTTTGTAGTACACATTAAAGATCAATAAATATGGCAGGCAATATCTTTAGAAAATACATTTGGCTAGTCGATACCATTTATCGTGCAGGCCACGAAGGAATCACCCAAAAAGAGATTAATGAACGTTGGGTAAAAAGTGATTTAAGCGATGGTCTTCCTATTCCCCGAAAGACATTCAACAACCACAGAATACAGATTGAAGAGATATTCAATATCAATATAGACTGCCATAGCGGCACCTACCGATATTATATCGACTTCGATGAAGAGCTAGAGAAAAAAGGTCTCAGATCGTGGTTGCTCAACACATTCTCCATAAGCAATCTACTAAATGATTGTGGCGATATCCGCGAACGAATTCTGTTAGAATCTATTCCATCAGGGCAGCAATATCTCACAGCCTTTATAGAAGCCATGCGCGGCAACTTCACCATGGAGATGACATATCAAAGTTTCAATCGCACTGAACCATCAACTTACACCATCGAGCCCTATTGCATCAAGTTCTTCAAGCAAAGATGGTATGTTGTAGCCTACTCAGAGCTTGCTGAAGAGACTAGAACATACGCTTTCGACCGAATACAAAGCATCAAAGTGAATGAGAGCCACTTCAAGCTGCCCAATGATTTTGATGCCGGCACCTATTTTGTCAATAGCTTCGGCATTATTATTGAAAAAGATAAGAAGCCTGAGAAAGTCACTATCAACGTATATAACGAACAAGAAAAGTATCTCGACAAACTACCTCTTCATCCTTCTCAGCAGCGGGTAGCCAAAGAAGGTGATCATTATGTCTACAACTATTTCGTTGTACCAACATTCGATTTCAAACAGGCTATTCTTTCATACGGCAGTTGCCTTGAGGTGGTCACACCCAAATGGTTTGCCGATTGGATAGCAGATGATGTAGAAGCCATGCACGAATTCTATTCAAAACGCTGAACTCAATGGATAACTTTATAGCAATAGATTTCGAAACAGCCAATAGTAGTCCGACAAGTGTTTGCAGCGTCGGGCTAGTATTTGTAGAAGATGGTATTATCAAGAATAGTATGTATAGGCTGATTCATCCCGAACCGGATTACTACAGCTATTTCAATACACAAATCCATGGATTGACGAAAGCAGACACCGACAATGCCGACATCTTCCCCGTAGTATGGAAAGAGATAGCGCCACTTATTGGAGATTTGCCGTTTGTAGCCCACAATAGTCCATTTGACGAGGGTTGCCTGAAAGCTGTTTTCAGGACCTATCAGATGGACTATCCCGACTACCCATTCTACTGCACCTGCAGAGCGGCGCGCAAAGTATTTGGCAAGCAACTTCCCAATCATCGACTACCAACAGTAGCAGCACACTGCGGATACGACTTGACGAAGCATCACAATGCTCTTGCCGATGCCGAAGCTTGTGCAGCAATAGCAATAAAGATATTATAACGTTCTGGTTAGTATCCCAAATTTTGTTTCAAATTTTGATTCATATTCAGCACCTTGCCAGGTATTGGAAACACTGTGGTATATCCATTAGATTCATTTTGCAATTGTGGACGTTCGGTGTAAGCTCTAGTAAACTTTCCAAACCTAATCAAATCCTGTCTACGCCAACCTTCCCAAGCCAGTTCAAGCTGTCGCTCGGCCAAGATGTTATCAAGAGTGGCTTGTCTTGACGATGCTCCTACCCTACTGCGAACTAAGTTCAGCAACTCATCACCATCTTCACCATTGCGGACAAGTGCCTCGCATTTCATCAAGACGGCATCCGAATAGCGGAACAGTACGATATCATTTTCCATTAGTTTTCCATCTTTCGTGGCTGTTGCATCTATCGCATATTTCTTCATCCTTGCACCGGCAGTACGTTCGTAAGTTGTGCCCGAAACATCTAGGGCCATACTTCTTGGCATATAGACCAATGTAGTTGTTCCATCATCCAGCATCACCTTTTTGTCATTCAAATCGTACACAGTATCTGCATAGTAATTTAAATAAAAGCGAGGATCAACATTGCTAGTACCATAGCCATAAGTATCGAGTGCCTCTATTGTAGCACTCGAACCATTTTCACCTCCCAATCCGTAGGCCTTGCCATGATTATAATGTCTAGAGCGGAACAAATTGATATTGAAATTAGAATAGAGCATCTTATTCATTGGAATAGTAAAGATGTTCTCTTTAGATGTTTCATTGTAAACAGCAAAGTTCGCCGTATAGTCTGACTCTAACGCATAGCCCAACTCAGCGAGTTTGTCTACATAATAAATAGTTGTCTTCCAAGCATTGAGTTGGGAGCCATCTACGGTAAAGAATATCTCTTTTCCATTGGGTTTCGTTCCATCTGTCCAGTCATTATCGGTATAGACTTCTGCATTCAAAGCCAATTTGGCAAGCAAGAAATAAGCTACACCTTGCGTCATCCTGCCATAATAATCGCCTGGATGATTGCTATGCTGGCTAGATAGTAGCGGAGCACATTCTTGCAATTCGCTGACAATGAAATTAAAGACTTCCTTTCGCTCGCTTTGTTTCACATCTTTAATTGTAAGACTGGTAGAAGTAATCACAGGCACTCTGCCAAACAAATCCATCATATAATAATAATACATTGCTCTCACGGCTCTCACCTCTGCAAGAAAAGCAGGCAATACACTGTCCGAATGGTTTTGCTGAAACAACTTGATTTGCTCAATGTACTTGTTGCTTTGTCCTATCACTTTATAAAGATACTCCCAAGTAGCCTGAATAGCATCATTATCCACGCCCCAGTTATGAAGGAACAAACCTTGCCAGAAACCACCGTCGTACCAGTCACCACCTCTCGTCGGCATTATCGCCTCATCGGTTGTAAAAGTATTGAAGTCGTATACTCCTCGCCCCGTGCCTTGCAGTCCCTGACTATCGGCATTGCCACCAACATAATTGTAGATAGAAGCCACTGCATTGAGATAGAGAGAAGACAATGTAGTATAAGCTTGATCTTCGGATACCTGATCTTTAGGATTCTCTTCCAAAAATCGATTGCAAGAGCAGAGCAGTATAGCAGCCGATGTTACTAATATAATATGGTATATAGATTTTTTCATCACTCATACATTGTTTAGAAGTTAATACTAAGTCCCAAAGTAAAAGTTCGCGCCATGGGATAGCTACGTTTATCATCTAGTCCTAAAGTATCATTCACCGTGGAACTGTTGATCATTGGCGTCAGTCCGGAATAAGAAGTAAAAGTAGCCAGATTGTTTACCGTGAACGACAGTCTCAACGAACGAACATATTTCTGTATCTTCGATATAGGTACATCCCAACCCAATGTCAAATAATCAATATTCAGATAGTCGCCACTTTCCAACCAATAGTCGGTGGCAGTTTGATCTTTGATATTCTGCGCCGGAGCATCTTTCATCACATTATAAATAGGATAACTATTCATGTTCATATAACTAAGCGATGTTCCATTATAAATTTTATGCCCGAAAGCTCCATTCATCTGGATTGACAAATCAAATCGTTTATAACGGATACTGATATTCGAACCTAGCAAAGCTTTCGGCACTGCCTGTCCAGCAATATATCTGTCCCCACCATCTTCCTGACTGATGCCACTACCATTCAAATCGGCAATTTCATAGGTATAACCATTATTTCCATCCGATTTAAGTCCAGTGCAATGCGGCAGATAGAATACGCCAAGAGGTTGCCCCACTATCTGATAGACGATATGATTGTAGCCTCCATGAAAGCCTGCACCGTTCAAACTGGATATACTCTTATAAGCCAGCGCCGAAATAGTTTGTCCCTCATAAGTTCCGCTCAGCGACAACAACTTATTCTGCTGGAAAGTAATATTAGCATTCACATTCAATTCAAAATCTTTGGAACGAACCGGAGTAAAGCCTACCGACAGCTCGGCACCGCTATTACGCATCGAACCGATGTTGGCAAGCAGTGTGTTATAAGTAAATGGAGGAACACTCACATTATAAAGATAAAGCATATCCTTTGTCTTCGAATTATAGAAATTGGCAGAGAAAAGAACCCTGCTATTCAAAATACCTAAATCAAAGCCCACATTAAATGTATGTTTCACCTCCCACTTCAAGTCGGGATTGGTAATACGATAATCACTCAGCGATACCGCTGCAGATGAACCTACAGGAACCACACCATTGGGTTTCACCAATCCGAGAGTGGTATACGAATCTATACCATTCTGATTGCCGGCAAGTCCGTAGCCTATTCTGAATTTCAAATTATTAATGAGAGGGAATTGTTTCATAAACTGTTCGTTGCTGATATTCCATGCCGCAGATACAGAAGGAAAGAATCCCCATTTGTTGTGTGTTCCGAATTTAGAGGAAGCATCCGAACGAGCTGTCAGCGTTAAAATATAGCGTTCATTATATGAATAGTTGACACGTCCCATAAACGACGCCAATCGAGGAGATTCATAATACGAATTGGTCCCGTCCCACAGTCGGATAGCTCCTGCCTGCAGGTTATCATATCCAAAGTCATCGGTATTGAAGTTGGTCACCGTTGTATAGTAGCCTGTATAAGTTTCTCTCTGAATCTCGGCCAGAGTCAGCACATCGATAAAATGCTTTCCAAAGTTGGCTTTATAAGTCAGCATCGCATTACCCAAGAGAGATTCACTTTTCTTCGTTCCTTTATAAGCCTGACCATGTGCCCAAACCGAGGTTGGCAGATATTGAGAATTCTGCACTACATTATAAGAATAGGCTCCGAAAAGGATGAGTTTCAAATGAAGAGGCAAATTGAAAGTCAAGCGGGCATGGGTAGTAATATGAGCATTGTCATCATCATCTTTCACACTCATCCAAGCCAACGGGTTGGTTATCTGACTGGCTTCTGTTATACCGTCCCATGAGCCCGTCGTTGTATTCTTATGATTCGGGAAAGTTGGATTGAAGGCTGCTGCCGAATAAAATGTCTTTTGATAGTCGAAGAGATTATTATTTTTCTGAATAGAGCCAAACATGCCTAAATCACATTTCAAAAATCCATCAAACATATTCTGTGTCATGTTCATATTCGATGTGAAATTTTTCGTTTTCTCCACCACAATCACACCTTCCTTACTGATATAACCCAACGACACACGATAGCTTGATTCATCCGAGCCACCATAAAAAGCAAGATGATGCTGTTGTTGAATTGCGGTTCGTGTTATCTCTTTCTGAAAATCCGTGTTGTTTTTCTTATCCAAGATAGAGATATTGCGATCTGTGGCTACTCGGCGAAATTCATCTCCATTGAGCATCTTCAACGTCTTATATACCGACGAGATGCCGAAACTTCCATTATAATTTACTCGTGTCTTCCCTCCTACTCCTTTCTTCGTCGTTATTTCTATTACACCCGAAGCACCACGAGAGCCATATTGCGATGTTTCAGAAGCATCTTTCAGAATTGTGAAACTCTCAATATCGGTAGGATAGATAGACTGTAACATACTTAAATCACCAAATACGCCATCAACGATAATTAGAGGGTCATTACCACTGGTCAAAGACGTTGTACCACGAAGTCGCACCGCATCTAGTGCTGCAG
>DAIUBN010000047.1:0-16996 GCA_036846645.1 Bacteroidaceae bacterium
AGTCCGGCATAAACCGAACCGCCAGGAGAATTGATATAAATAGAGATATCCTTACCCTGGTCTACTGAATCGAGATATAAAAGTTGAGCTTGAAGTGTATTGGCGGTATAATCGTCAATCTGAGTACCCAGAAAGATAATGCGGTCCATCATCAAACGAGAGAACACATCAAGTTGAGTTACGTTGAGTTGACGTTCCTCCAGAATATACGGATTAAGATATCCATTCTGTGCCTTGATGACATCATCGAGTACCATACTATTCATTCCTAAATGCTGAGTAGCATATTTTCTGAAATCATCCATGTTATTATTCCTTTCTTTGTTACAACAAAAAAGGCATAAGTACGTGATAAAAGCTCCGCACTTATACCTTATTATATTAATAGATTTCTATCGGAGTATAGTCTACTTCTCTAACAATTTATTAAACTCTTCAGAAGAAACGGTTTTCTCGGTCAGTGTAAGTTGTTCTTTGAACACTGCAATCAACTTTTCGTCTACCACACGGTCAACCATTTCGTTGACTGTTTCTTTCTTCTTCATCATCTCACCAACGTAGTTCTTCAACAAATCATCGGGAACATTAGGCATACCATATTGAGCGAACTGAGCACGAGCTGTATTTTCGCACATTTTGGTGATATCCTCATTCTCTACCTTCACACCGTTGGCTTCGACCAGTTGTTCTTTAACGAGTTGCCATTGCAAAGCTTTGATGCTATTGTCATAGTTCTCATCAACGAACTTCTCGTCTTTATCTTTATTGTTGAGAAGCATTATTTTCTTCAACAACTTATCAGGGTACTCTAACTTGCCGAGTTTCTTATCGAACATATCTTTTACATCAAGCAACAATTTATAGTCACTATTTGGTGCCAATTGACGTGCGATATCTTCTTTAACTTTAGTACGGAACTCTTCTTCGCTCTTCACAGCGTCTTTGCCATAAACAGAGTCGAACAGTTTCTGATCAACATCTCCGGGGAAGAAGCGAGTGATTTCTTTCACAGCGTAAGAGAAGTCAGACTTCATATTGGCTACTTCTTCTTTTTTCACCTTCAACAGAGAAGCGATTTCGGCATCGTTACCCTCATAAGCTTTCGAAGGATTGAAAACAATAGTTGTGCCAACCTTAGCTTCTGCGAAAAGTTTTTTCTGATCATCTGCCTTCATATAGTCGGGCATCATCACAGCATCGTCTACAAGAATACCACCTTCTTTGATATTGCCATCCTCTCCAAGTTCTACGAGAGTACCTTTCAGCATATCTTTATCTTGGTAAGTATCTACAGTCTTGTGTTCGCCAAGACGGTTACGATACATATTGATTTGATCGTCGAGCATTTTGTCGCTCACCTCGATTGTATAATAGTCTACTTTATCTTTCTTAGACAATTCTGCTTTAATCTCTGGAGACAATGCGATATCGAAGAAGAACTCGAAGTCGTCCATCTTTTCGAAATCTACAGGCTGCTGTTTCTCTTCATCAGAAAGAGGCTCGCCCAATGTCTTCAAATTGTTTTCCTTGATATAGTCATAGATTTTCTGAGATAGGATTTTGTTGATTTCTTCCGATTTAACGGCTGCGCCATACATCTTCTTTACCAATCCTAGGGGAACCATACCCTCACGGAATCCGTTCATATGCACCTTCTGGCGATAGGTCTTCAGCGATTTATCAACTTGATTCTGATAATCGGCTTTCTCAAGCTTTATTGTAAGCAGTCCGCTTACGGCATCAATGTTTTGAAATGTTACGTCCATTATTTGACTACTATTTATTTGATTTAATATTCTTATTATTTGCTTTTTAAGCGGACAAAATTAGTGTTAATCTTTCAAACGGCAAAACAATTTAATGATTTATGACTAATATAAATGATTTTATTTCGTTCAATCTTTCCTTTGCCGCTTCTCTACCCATTTCGTATACTACTTTCATCTGACTTGCATCATGACAGAAATAGCTGATAGGGATTTTATATTGGGGCCGAATAACGAGTGTATCACCAGCCTTTTCTTGCTGTGCTACATAGTCCAGCTCTTCATTGTACATCAAATGACGACGTTCCATCGCAGCAATCATATTAGGATACTTCGACAAAGAGATTCTCATAAGAGGCAGAAACTTATTCTTTTTCTTCTGATAACCTTGCGGTTGAGTCAGTATCACCACATTGCGTTGATAGCCTATGTGCTGGAAGTATTTCAATGGAATAGAATCGCTCATACCGCCATCAAGAAGTTTCAATCCACCTACTTCTACCACTCTTGATACCAGTGGCATAGACGCTGATGCTCTAATCCATTCGAAGAGTTCGTCACCCGTCATATCGCATTTCTTATAAAGAGGCTCTCCGGTTGTCATATCAGTACACACCGCATAAAACTCCATTTTATTTTCTTCGTAGGCTTTGCAGTCAAAGATGTCATATCGGGTTGGGACGATATGGTAAGCAAAGCGAGCACCATATATATCACCGGTCTTAACGAGTGATTGGAAACTACAATATCGTTTGTCGCCGGCAAACCTCATATTATACCTTATAGCCCGCCCTATCTGGTGCGATTTATAATTGCATCCGAAAGCCGCGCCAGCCGATACACCGATAGCACCATCAAAAGTGATGTTATTTTCCATCAATACATCCATGACGCCCGCCGAGAATAAACCCCGCAGAGCGCCTCCTTCGAGCACCAAACCTGTTTTCATTGTACAATTTTATCGTATCATTAACATACGAATTTGGAAATATCAAAACTATTTCGTATCTCGCGCAATAGTATTTTCCTGTTCCTTATTTAATATATCACAACAGCTACTTTTCTTCTGCCTCAGAAGTAGAATCGGGAGTTTCGATTGTTGATTCGGGTTCTGATGGTGCTTCAACATTTTCAGTAGAAGAAGTTGGCACCACCTCATCTTCCGTAGCATTCAGATTATCATCTACAGGAGTAGAACCAGATTCTTTTTCTTGTTTCTTCTTCAACAGATTGGGAATATTGCTAAAAAGATGCCATTTTTTCTTTCCACTTTCCTGTTCTTCTTCAGCAAGATGTTCAGCTTCGACAGCTTCTTCGGCTGCTTCTTCCTGACGATGATGAAACTCCTCCTGACGACGGTCTTCTTCTGCCTGGAAATCCTTGCGGCGGAGTACGAAGCTATTACTGAGGTATTTTTCACGAACAATCTTATTGGCTGCCAATTCTTCAGGTGTACCTTGGAAAAGAATTTTTCCTTCGAACAGCAAATAAGCACGGTCGGTGATGCTCAACGTTTCCTGAACGTTGTGGTCGGTAATCAGAATACCGATATTTTTATATTTCAGGCGATATACAATCTGCTGAATATCTTCTACAGCGATAGGATCGACACCAGCAAATGGTTCGTCGAGCATGATAAACTTCGGGTCGATAGCCAGACAACGAGCAATCTCGGTACGGCGGCGTTCACCACCAGAGAGCTGGTTACCTTTATTCTTACGCACCTTCTGAAGACGAAACTCGGCAATCAGACTTTCAAGTTTCTCTTTCTGATATTCACGAGGCTTATTTGTCATTTGCAACACAGAAGCGATATTGTCTTCTACGCTCATCTGACGGAAAACAGATGCCTCCTGGGGAAGATAACCGATACCGGCTTTGGCACGTTTGTGAACCGGGAATTTAGTGATGTCCAGGTTATCGAGAAATATACGTCCTTCGTTACCGGTAATCAAACCTACCGTCATATAGAAAGAGGTAGTCTTTCCGGCACCGTTAGGTCCGAGCAAACCAACGATTTCGCCCTGCTTCACATCTATCGAGACATGACTCACAACAGTACGCTTTCCATATCTTTTCACCAAGTTCTCTGTACGAAGAACCATCTTGCTATCTTCCATAACCAAAATATTTTGCGGCAAAAGTAACAAAAATCTATCTAATAGTTTAACTTTGTAAGATAAATTATAGAATAAGAAGATTATGAAAGCCATAAAAGACATTCTTTGCATACTGTTACTTCTCTTTTCAGCATCTGCCATCACTATATCCTGCCAGAAAGGAGGTGATACTTATACTAAGACGAAGTCCCCTACAATAACAGGAGAGGACTATGATCCAAATGGCGGAGCCGATTACTATCATTATGCCGGTGATAATCCGCGATCAAACTATTATGTCAACAGAGATATTTATTCACTCTCCTCAAACGACACCATCACTATCCTATCGCATTTCAAAACCATGCAGCAAACTACAGAATGGTCGTGTGGCGACGTTGCTGCACTTATGGTACTCCACCATTTTGATTGCGGTGACAATATCAGCGAATGGGATATGGCAGTTGCACTCCATTCTCATATTGATAGCGACACTCCAAATGCATTGCCAGGCAGTGCTAAGAAACATTCCGACTATGGCACAAAATTGAAGGATCTATATAACTATTTCAATAGCCACGCAACTCTAAAAGTCATCTCTACAAGTTATCAGAAAACATACACCGACGATGACCTTATAAAAGATAATACTTTATATCCAGAATGTGACTTAGGCAATCTAGCACCTACTTTTGACAGTTCCAAGGCATTTGCCGTTTGGCTCACCTCACAGTTGAAAGCCAATCATCCAGTCATGGCAGAATGGAGTGATTGGGACGGTCATTGGATAGTACTTATCGGAATAGACAACAACGGAACGCCCAATTACTATGGTGACGACATTCTTATTCTAGCCGATTCATACGATACCACAGACCATTGGCAAGACGGATATACCATCGCCTCTCTTGATAAATTCTTTTATTCATGGAAAGATAGAGCAATAGCCCCTAAACCTTATCAATTACAGCCCTATATAGCAATAGGTAAGAGATAGATGACTTCTTAACACAAAAAGTTTTGTACTACTTCTAGTTTGCACTATCTTTGTCACTTGTAATAATTCTAATTTATGTATTTACTAAAAGGATTAAAAACGTTCGGAGAGTATCTCATTCTGATGGGTAGAGTATTTACTCGTCCGGAGAGGATGCGGATGTCTCTAAAAAGATATGTCGATGAGATTGCGAAGTTAGGTATCAGTTCCATTGGTATCGTATTGCTCATCTCGCTGTTTATCGGAGCTGTTGTCACAGTTCAGATTAAATTGAATATCAGCAACCCTCTGCTTCCACGTTGGACGGTAGGTTACGTTACTCGCGAAATCATGTTGCTGGAGTTCTCCTCATCTATCATGTGTTTGATTCTTGCCGGCAAAGTCGGTTCGAATATTGCTTCAGAGCTAGGCACTATGAGGGTGACACAGCAGATTGATGCGCTAGAGATAATGGGAGTCAACTCTGCCAACTATCTGATACTTCCCAAAATAACAGCGATGATAACTATCATTCCTTTGCTTGTCACGTTCAGTATTTTTGCCGCTATCATCGGAGCTTTTTGTTCCTGTTGGTTCCTCGGTATTATGACTGCTGTCGACTTGGAATATGGTTTGCAATACGAGTTTGTAGAATGGTATGTATGGTCAAGCTTCATCAAATCATTGTTCTTCGCTTTCATCATCGCCAGTGTTTCGGCATTCTACGGTTACAACGTGAAAGGAGGGTCCACGGATGTGGGCAAAGCTTCTACCGATTCTGTAGTTTCGAGTAGTGTACTTATACTTTTCTCAGACTTAATACTTACTAAATTGTTGGTGTAATGATAGAAGTAAAGAATTTATCTAAGTCATTCGAAGACAAGGTTGTATTGAAAGACATCAACACATCTTTCGACAGCGGCAAAACGAATCTCATCATTGGTCAGAGCGGTTCGGGAAAGACAGTGCTGATGAAATGTATCGTAGGGTTGTTTACACCCGATAAAGGCGAAGTGCTTTACGACGATAGAAACTTGCTCGAAATGAGCAAACAACAAATAAAGGATCTGCGCAGAGAAATAGGAATGATATTTCAGAGTTCCGCCCTGTTCGACTCTCTCAATGTACTAAAGAATGTGATGTTTCCGCTAGACATGTTCAGCGGCCAAACATTTATTGAAAGAGAAAAGCGCGCCCGTTTCTGTTTGGAACGTGTCAATCTTGCCGGAGCAGAAGAAAAATTTCCAGGCGAACTCAGTGGAGGTATGCAAAAACGAGTAGCTATTGCCAGAGCCATCGCCCTCAACCCCAAATATCTTTTCTGCGATGAACCGAATTCAGGTTTGGATCCCAAGACATCTCTTGTAATCGACGAACTCATTCATGGCATCACCCACGAATTTGATATTACCACCATTATCAACACCCACGATATGAACTCCGTGATAGATATTGGCGAGAAGATTGTATTTATCTGCAACTCCCAGTTAGAATGGACAGGCACAAAAGATGATGTTCTGACTGCCACAAACAAGGAATTCAATAACTTTATATTCTCTTCCGACTTGCTGAAGAAAGTGAAGGAAATGGAATAATCGCAGCATCAGTGAGACACTGCAATTGAATCGGAGGTTGACGATTCAAGTCCCGACGGGTGATGATTGAAGTCTCGTGAGCCATCACTTCAAGTCTCGCGAGGTGATGATTGAAGTCTCGTCGACTGCTGATAAATACATTAAGACAATTCGATAAAATCATAAAGACGATTCGATTGAAACGTCAAGAAGATTCTTCTGAAACGCCAAGACGTTTTGGAATTTTCTTCAAGACGATTCTTATCGCGTTCATAGAGCTACAAGTCCAATATGACCAATTGCCCACTCCAGGGACTTTCACTACACCTTATCTTCAGCCTAGCGCCCATGAGTATCAACAAATTACGCTTGGGTGAGCGAAAGATGGTACATTGCGAGAACCTTCTGAGCATACCAACTTTTGTCGCCATCAGCCCAACTTGTTATACCTCAACACCTTTCACTGAAGATAAGTGTTGATTAAAGTCATAGGAGGAAAGTCTCTTATTAAGCGGAACAGTCCACTTTCAATAAGCATGAAAAAAGGAGACCTCATCAGTCTCCTTTTCTATTTCTTACTATTTCTGTCGGATAAATATGTTGATTGGAGTTCCTGTGAACTGCCATTTCTCACGGATTTTATTTTCCAAGAAACGGCGGTAAGGTTCTTTCACATATTGTGGCAAGTTGGCAAAGAACACGAAAGAAGGAATTCGTGTATTGGGCAACTGCGTTACATATTTTATCTTGATATATTTACCTTTGATTGATGGTGGCGGGAAAGACTCGATCAATGCCAACATCTCTTCGTTGAGTTTGGCTGTAGGCACTTTGCGCACTCTGTCTTTGTAGACTGTAATGGCTGTGTCAATCACCTTGAAGATACGTTGTTTGGTCTTTGCCGAAACAAACAAGATGGGGAAGTCGGTGAATGGTGCCATTCTTTCGCGAATAGCATCTTCGAAGAATTTCATAGACTTGACGTCTTTGTTTTCTACCAAATCCCATTTATTAACGGCTACAACCAAACCTTTCTGATTGCGTTGGATGAGCTGGAAGATATTCATATCTTGTGCTTCGATACCGCGAGTGGCATCAATCATGAGCACACAAACATCCGCATTTTCGATAGAACGGATAGAACGAATAACAGAATAATACTCCAGATCTTCGTTCACCTTATTTTTCTTTCGTATACCGGCAGTATCAACCAAATAGAAGTCGAAACCGAATTTATTGTATCGGGTATAAATTGAATCACGAGTAGTTCCGGCTATTTCGGTAACGATATTGCGGTCTTCGCCCATGAAAGCATTAACTATTGAAGATTTACCAGCATTAGGGCGACCAACGATTGCAAAGCGAGGGACATCCTCTTCGAGTTCTTCTTCGGGCGTTCTATCGAACTTGCTCACTACCATATCGAGCAAATCGCCAGTGCCGCTACCAGTCATAGCAGATATACAATAGGGTTCGCCAAGACCTAGCTTATAGAATTCGGCTGCATCATATTGCTTATCGTTAGAATCGACCTTATTGGCCACAACAATAATTGGTTTCTTCACTCTACGGAGTACCGAAGCAACCATCATATCCAAATCAGTGAGTCCATTTTCGACATCGACCACAAACATTATAACATCGCATTCTTCGACAGCAATTTTCACCTGCTTGCGAATTTCCTCTTCGAACACATCGTCCGAATTGACTACCCATCCACCCGTGTCAACGAGCGAAAAAGTATTTCCTTGCCATTCGCATTTAGCATACTGCCTGTCGCGAGTTGTACCGGCAGTGTCGTTAACAATCGCCTTTCTACTCTCAGTAAGACGATTGAATAGTGTCGATTTCCCCACATTTGGGCGTCCAACTATTGCAACTAGATTTCCCATGTTCTATACCTTAATTATATATATTCTACAAATATAGCAATTTTACTGAAATAAGAGCTAATCTACTTGCTCATATCCAAAATTGCGTAGTTCTTTATCTGAATTTCGCCAATTCTTATCGACCTTGACGAAAGTTTCAAGAAAGATTGTCTTTCCAAAGAACTTCTCCAAATCACGGCGAGCTTCCGAACCAACTTTTCGCAAAGTAAGTCCCTGCTTTCCTATAATAATTCCTTTTTGAGAATCACGCTCCACATAGATGGTAGCATGAATCACTATGCGCTTTTCGTCTTCCTTAAACGAATCGACAACGACTTCGACCGAATAAGGTATTTCTTTATCGTAATAAAGCAGTATCTTTTCGCGAATAATCTCCGTAACAAAGAAACGAGCAGGTTTATCGGTGAGCTGATCTTTATCAAAATATGGAGGCGAATCGGGCAACAATGCCAAAATACGCTTCATCACATAATCCACATTAAATTTGGCAAGTGCCGATATCGGAATGATTTCCGCCTTCGGCACAAGTGCCTGCAAAGCCTCAACCCGCTTAGTCAAATCTTCTTGATTGCTTAAATCAATTTTGTTGATAAGAAGTAGAATAGGTATTTCAAGACGATTGACCTTGCTGACGAACTCCTCGTTTTTATCAATTTGTTCTACCATATCTGTCACATACAACAGGATATCGGCATCAATGAGTGCAGATTCAGAGAAGTTGAGCATCGACTCTTGCAATTTATAGTTCGGTTTCAGTACGCCAGGAGTGTCGGAGAACACAATCTGAACATCTTCCGAATTATAAATGCCCATAATACGATGCCTCGTAGTCTGCGCTTTGAACGTAGCTATCGAAACTTTCTCACCTACCAAAACATTCATCAAGGTAGACTTTCCTACATTAGGATTACCAACAATATTGACAAAACCGGCTTTATGCATATACCTACTTCTATTAGACAAAAAAACGCATCGAATTGTAATAGGATGCGTTTCTTCAAAACTACTATTATTATTTTAAATAATTTTCTAATCTTCCTCTTCTGCAGCTTCTTCTTCCTTACGAGCCTTGCCATCATATCCCCACTTCACGTAAACTGCGCCCCATACGAATCCGGCGCCGAAAGCGGTAAATAAGATATTATCACCCTTCTTAAGTCTCTCTTCGAAATCCCAGATACACAATGGCAACGTACCAGCACTGGTATTACCATATTTCTGAATATCGATAAGAACCTTTTCGATAGGAACTTCCATACGATGAGCCACGGCATCAATGATACGGAGATTGGCCTGATGAGGAACTATCCATTGAATATTGTCCTTATTCAAACCATTCTTCTCTGCCAAAGCAGCTGTAACATCCGACATATTCTTCACTGCATATTTGAAAACTGTGCGACCATCTTGATAGATGTAATGCATCTTGTTTTCGATAGTGAAATATGAAGGAGGACAAACAGAGCCACCGGCCTTCATGTGAAGGAACGGAAGACCTTTGCCATCTGTATGAAGCATACTATCCATGATACCAACTTCTTCGGTTGTTGGCTCAAGCAGAAAAGCCGCAGCGCCATCACCAAAGATAGGGCAAGTAGCACGATCGGTATAATCCACCATTGACGACATTTTATCGCCACCTACTATAATCACTTTCTTGTATCTTCCTGAGCGGACAAAACTGGCTCCGGTCTCCATCAAAAAGAGGAAGCCACAACAAGCCGCACTCAGATCAAATGCAAAAGCATTCTTCAACCCTAGTTTGTCGCACAATATAGATGCTGTAGAAGGGAAATGATAATCGGCAGTAGAAGTTGAAACTATTATCAAATCAATATCATCAGGATTGGTATGGGTGCGACGAATCAACTGTTTACATGCCTTACGGCACATATAAGAAGTACCAAGTCCTTCTTCGTTTAGTATTCTGCGTTCTTTAACGCCGATACGTGTCATAATCCACTCGTCGTTGGTATCGACCATCTTTGACAATTCATCATTGGTCAACACATAGTCGGGAACATATCCCCCAACGCCGGTAATTACTGCATTTATCTTTTCCATTAAATAAGTCTTAAGTTTGCAATAAATATTATATCAGATGACAAATAAGACTTGCTCACCCATCATCTGAAAATATACTTTAAAGAAAATACTGATTAAACAGCTGCTTCTTTTTCTATTGCAACCTTACCTCTGTAATAACCACAAGTATCACATACAGTGTGATAAACATGCCAAGCACCGCAATTAGGGCAAATAGCCAATGTTGGAGCTACTGCTACATCATGAGTTCTTCTTTTTGCTGTTCTTGTCTTAGATTGTCTTCTTTTAGGATGTGCCATTTTACTATATTTTTAATTAATTATTATCTATCAATTGCTTTAAATCATTCCAACGAGGGTCTGTCGGTTGCCCGTCATTACTATTTTCGTCAGAACTTTCTTCACCCTCATTATCTTCTTCCGAGCCTACTTCTGTGACCAGGTGCTTATGAAGTTGACTCGTCATATCTTTATTGCACTTACCTACCGGATGAACATGTTTCATCGGAATAGCCAGTGCTATAAATTCATATAAGTACCACGCAACATTGATTGCGCCTTCCGATACAGGAACGATAACAGTATCATCACCTTCATCGGCATATTTCTCTCCGAACTTCACTTTCAGTTTGTCATTGGACTCAACAGGTTGCTCCATTTCGTCCAAGCATCTGTCGCATTGTACAATAACATAACCTTCACAATGGAAAGAGAGCTCGAAAACATGAGATTTCTTAGCCACAGTAAGAGTAGCCTGAATATTTCCTTTTTGGACTTCAGGGGCATCTATATGTGTAAAGAAAAGGTTGTCGAGCTGGAACTTAAACTCGGTAGTATCAGCTTGTAGGCCCTTCAAATCGATGTTATACTCATCAAACTTTCCCATTTTTCTATTTCTTTCTATCACACAACGAAGTATTTCATTGCGAATTTCGGGCTACAAAGTTACAAATAAAATTATTACCGACTACAATATTTTATTAAAATTCTTCTACTTATTGATTATTAACCATCAATCTAAGTCAAATTTGAGAAATAATTTTTCTAATTGTTCCTGCGAAAATGGCTCTTCCAAGACATCATCATAGGTTCCTGCCGGACTATTGCCTTTACCTACTAATCTCAAAACAGGATGGTAACCAGCCGAACAATGTACAACGTCCGAAAGCATATTGGCATCATTAAGAGAAATATCACTGGCTATAATGACAGCTTTTACACCAGAATTCAAAAAGATCATCAAACTATCATCAAAAGTTTTTGTACGCAACAGACGATACGAACGTCCCAAGAAAGAATCGATAACAGAATAATTAGTATCACTATTGCAAAATACCATTAACTGTGGTAAAGCAGAAGAAATAGGTGTAGAATACTTCTCGAGCATCTCCAATGAGCTGAAATCATCATCTTCCTTTTTAGACATCGACTTCATGGCTGTCAACTTACCATCGAGCGAAGAAGTTATACTGCGAATCAGATTCAAATAGACTTCTGTCTGCCTGATGGCACTATTCAATCGATATTCATTTTTGATAAAACGACGTTGAAGTGCCTTGAAGGTAGTGATGTCTCGGACACAGACCACCAGATATCTCTTGTTATCAATATCTACAACTTTAGCCGCTACCGTGACATCGGTATCAATCGGGGCTTTCTGCTTATTGAACAATCGAAGATGAGCTTCTACTTCGGGCACAGGTTCACCTGTTCGAAAAGCACTTTCTAACGATGCACGAATGATGCAGCGCCGGCACATATTATGAGTTCCACAATGGCCTGATTCTATGGCATTATTACATCTCAGCACATTACCGAGTATCATCGGCTCCATTTGCTCCGAATTGGTATTCAAATCAAAATAATTGGTATAAACCACATGGAAGTCTCTATCTATTAAAAATATATAATATGATAGATTTCGGAATATCGAATGGAAGAGTTCTAGTTCAGTTTCCGTGGAGTCAGCACTGTCATCCAATCCGTCAGCACAATTAAATATTCTTTCTCTTTTCATGGAATTACGATTTTACTTCGACACAAATATAAATAAAAAAACTTACAAACAAATAAGATCTCAAGATAATAATTGATTAAGAAGGTAAAAAAATAGACTGTATTCTAATAAAAACTGTAACTTTACCACCGATAACAACTAATAATTCAATATACTATGGCATTTTATAAAACATTATTTATCTCGATAGGCATATTGTGTCTGTCTATTAATCAATCTATGGCCGAAGACCTAACCTATAATTTATATCAAAACGGCGTATCGAAAGAACTGGCCACAAAAAGAAAAGCAGAAATTACTAATCTGAAGTACAATCTGTCGTTCAACATACCCGAATCTAAAGAAACTCCTATACGAGGTACAGAGAACATATTTTTCAATCTTAAAACAAAAACGCAAGATATAATTCTTGATTTTAAAGCGAATAGCTCTCAAGTAGAGAAGGTTTTGGTAAATAACAAGGCGACCGATTATCTCTTCAAGGATGAACATATCATTATTAAAGCTGCTATATTCAAGGACGGCAACAATTGCATTACCATATCATTTATTGCCGGAGACAAAGCACTCAACCGCAACAATGACTACCTCTACACTCTATTCGTTCCCGACCATGCCCGACAAGCCTTTCCATGTTTCGACCAGCCTGATCTCAAAGCTCATTTCAAACTATCTCTCACCGTCCCCTCTGCATGGGAAGCTGTCTCGGGAGGAAAGGCAATCAGTAATGACATAAAGAATAGTATCAAAACCATTTCATTTGCAGAAACAGAACTGATTCCAACCTATTTATTTTCTTTCGTAACAGGAAAATTCGAGAAACAGAGCTGCACTAATGATGGCAGAGAGGTTACAGCCTACTATAGAGAAACAGATCCGAAAAAACTTGCTCAATTGCCTATTGTTTTCAACCAAGTTTTTGCTTCTATCAAATGGATGGAAGAATATACCGACATCCCCTACCCTTTTTCCAAGTACGACTTGATTATTCTCCCTGGGTTTCAGTTTGGCGGCATGGAACACGTAGGAGCAGTGCTCTACAACGATAAAAGAATATTTATCAGCGAACAACCTACTCCTGACGAAGAGTTGAATAGGGCCGAACTTATTGCTCACGAGACTGCCCATAGTTGGTTTGGTGATATGGTGACCATGAAATGGTTTAACGATGTATGGACCAAAGAAGTATTTGCCAATTATATGGCAGCAAAAATATCCAAAACACAGTTTTCTGATATCAATCACGACCTCAACTTTCTGAAATCTTATCAAGACTATGCACTTGCCGATGACAGAACAAGTGGCACCCATCCTATTCAACAGCAATTGGATAATCTACAAAACGCCGGTTTGCTATATGGAAATATTATTTATGATAAAGCTCCGGTAATGATGCGCAAACTGGAACAACAGATGGGAAGCAATGCATTCAGAAGTGGACTTCAAAAATATTTAAAAAGATATGCTTTCGGCAATGCCGATTGGGACAATCTTATTGCCATATTGGATAAAGAGAACAGCAAAGCCAACCTAAAACAATTCAGTGAAGTATGGGTGAAACAAAAAGGACTGCCCAACATTACCATAAAGGCTTTGCCTAACGCCATTAAGATCGAACAATCCGACCCATATAACAGAGGTTGTATCTGGCAGCAGAAATTTAAAGTAGCGACAGTAAACAATGGTATCATTGCCGAGATTGCTGATGTTGATATGCAAAAGAAATCGGTAACAATACCAACTCATAAGCCATACCAGACTGTCATACCCAATTACGACGGAATGGGATATGGACGATTTATCATAGACGAGAAAAGTGCGCAAGATTTACTTTCCCAATGGCCTAACGAGCAAGAGATCAATAGAGAAGCCATGTTGATGAGTATCTACGAGAACTTTCTGATGCACAATATCAGCGCAGACAACTGCACTTCTTATCTTCTCGACGGCTTAGATAAGGAAAGGAACGCTCTGATTGCATCGACCTGCTGCAACTATCTCGCCACGACAATATTCTATCTGAATGGTGATGCCAGACATCTAGCAGAAAACCTCTTATGGAATATGAGTCGCAACCATGTCATCAAATCTTGCCGCCAGAAGCTGACGAGAATATTGTTCTCTTTAGCCACAGATTCTACCGTAATCGAAAATCTATACGATTTGTGGAGCAAACACAACGACCCGCTGCTCACCGAAGACGATTATATGGCTCTGTCTTATCAATTGGCTATCAGAAAGCCTGAGCTGTGGCAGTCTATATTAAATAAGGAACGCGGGCAAATACATGGGATAGACAGACAAAGAGAATTCGATTATATCAGCAGAGGATGCAACCCCGACAAGGCAGAACAAGATAAACTATTTGAATCATTGCTACACAAAGAGAACAGGAGCATAGAACCTTGGACACAAAAGTTGCTGTCTATTCTCAACTGCGAGCTCAGAGAGCCTTATTCCAATAAGTATATCACCCCGGCACTGAATATACTCAGAGAGATTCAACTTACCGGAGATATCTTTTTCCCAAAAGGATGGGTCACTTCGTTATTGTCGGGACATAAAAGTGAAGAAGCCAAAAAGCTGGTAACCGATTTTATAGCATCCCATAAAGAGTATCCTACAGCCCTAATGAACAAACTGCTGCAGGCTGCATACTTTCTTCTTAACGAATAACGACAAGTATCACATTTTTTAGCAAGTAAAGGAACCTTTTCACAAAATATATTATCTTTGCATGAAGTAAGTTTGAAAAAGCAAAAATGAGGAAGAGCTCTGAGAACTTTGCCACAAGGCTAAGCATATATACCATTATCGGAACTATAATAATATTCACGATATTGTTTTCTTTGTTCTACTTAGGAACAAAACGTCACAACATGAACTCTTCGAAAGAGCAGACTATGGCTGCTATCGACAACATGCAATTCAAGATAGACACACAACTTCAATCAGTAGAAAACTCAATTAATAATGTCGTATGGCTGATGTCAAAAGACAAAGTAAACGAGGATTGGCTATTTGATGTTCTCAAGTATCGGCTCATCAATAACAAACTATTAATTGAATGCTATATAGCTTTCGAGCCATACGCTATTCAAGGGAAAGGGAAATACTACATGCTCAACGTTCAAAGAGAAGGTAATTCTATCAGATGCTGGCATTTAGGTAGTGATTCTTACAACTACTTCAAAAGAGATTGGTATATGGGAGCTAAAAAGCTGAGACGAGGTTATTGGTCCAACCCATACTTTGACCATTTAAATACCCAAGATATTATATGCACTTATTCTAGGCCTCTATTCGACCAGAAAGGAAATATATATGCCGTTTTCTCTGTTGATATCAAACTCAATGATTTAACGAGAATAGTCAACGACCTAGAGCCAGTAAAAAATAGTGTCTCCTTCCTTCTCAACAATGAAGGATATTTTATTTCTTGCAGAAAACAGGATCTGGTATTAAAAGAGACCGTATTCTCCAAAAAATTCAAATTGGATGAGGATTACATCACCATTGGTAGAAAAATGCTGGCAAAAGAGAGAGGCTACTACTCATTCGATGATTGTGGAACCAGTAAAATTGCTTTCTATACCCCAATTAAAGTCACAGGGTGGTCATTGTGTAACGTCTGTACTCAAAGTGCTATATTCAGCGATTTGCACAAGAGATTGCTATCTATTGTCCTTCTCTTCCTCTTCTGTATTGCTTTATTCTTTACAGCAATGGTCTCAACATCAAGAAGATTTATTACTAAATTGAAAAAGACAACAATAGCACACGAGCGGATAAAGAACGAATTAACGATAGCGAGATCAATTCAGGAAGGGATGATTAAAAAGACATATCCTCCATTTCCCGAGCGAAAAGACATTGATTTATATGCTTTTTTACGTCCGGCCAAAGAAGTCGGGGGCGACTTATACGACTTTCTTTTGGTTGACAGCCAGCTATATTTCATTATTGGCGATGTATCGGGCAAGGGAGTTCCGGCCTCTTTGTTTATGTCGATGGCATTAAGTCTGTTCCGAAACTTGGCGAGCCATTGTTATAGTCCCAAAGAAATTGCACAAAACATCAATGAAACTCTATCTATCAACAACGATAGAAACATGTTCGCTACAGCTCTCATTATGCGCTTAGAGCTATTTACAGGACAGTTGACACTCTGCAATGCCGGCCATAATCCGCCGCTGATAGTTCAAAGCGGAAATAAGCAGTCCTCTTTCATGACTATTATAAAAAATCTTCCTGTAGGATTGATGTCCGACTTTGTTTACAAAGAAGAAGAACATCAGTTTAATGATGGATTGATTTTCTTATACACCGATGGCGTGACAGAAGCAGAAGGCGATCATTCAAAACAATTTGGAGAAGAAAGACTTCAGAACACAATTAATTTCGTTGCAGATAAAAGTTCGAAAGAAATTTGCGACCAAGTTATAGATAATATTGGTACATTTGTAGGAGACAGAGAACAAAGCGACGATATCACAATATTAGCAATTAAATATTCGCCCCTCGCTGATAAGACTGAGTAACAAACTGAGGGCAAGAATATACCGACCATGAAATATAACTTATAAAGATAAGATTGATGATATGTTATCAACAATGTTATTATAGA
>DAIUBN010000048.1:0-16670 GCA_036846645.1 Bacteroidaceae bacterium
ACAAGAGCTTGTATAGAGACATACTAGGTAATGTAAATGATGGAACTAGGCATTTGGTAGAACTTGTGGCATCTGCCGACGGGCTACAACTTACTGCTGATTCGCTGCTCGACACGCGTCATTTCTCGAATACGATGTTCAACATCATGCGGGGTGGCGTTTTCGACTTCAGCTATCAAATTGAAAAGAAAGATTTCGTTCAGTACATATTAAAGGCTAATAAGAATGTCTTCTCATCGAACAAGCAACTTCTAGAACAGTTAGAATCGAAATTTGATCTTTCTGTTCTCAACACCATAATTGAAAAGGCTGGCGATATAGATTTCGAACGGCTAAGTATAGAATATCTGCCACTGACTTTCAGCCGACGGCACGGAGATCCGAGTCGTCCATGGAACATTTTTTCTATCAACACTCAAAGCGAAACAGATGGATCGAAGGTACTCGACTATCAAGGCAATTGGCGTGACATCTTTCAAAACTGGGAAGCATTGGCGCACTCGTATCCTGAGTTCCTGAATGGAATGATATTCAAATTTCTCAATGCAACAACTTTCGAAGGATATAATCCATATCGTGTGATGAAAGACGGTTTTGACTGGGAGTCGATAGACCCCGACAATCCTTGGTCGTATATCGGTTATTGGGGCGATCATCAGATTATATATCTGCTTAAGCTGTTGGAGTTGCAAGAAGACCTACATCCCGAAAAACTGGAACGATATTTTGATAAAGAGATATTTGTTTATGCCAACGTTCCCTATAAAATCAAAGATTATACCGACATTTTGGCCAATCCAAAAGATACAATCCTGTTCGATGCCGACCTGGATAAAATCGTACGTTGTAAAAGAAAAGAGATAGGTGCTGATGGAGCCTTACTGCAAGATAAGAACGGGCAGATAGTGAAGGTGACATTCATTGAGAAAATAATAGCTACAGTTTTAGCAAAATTGTCCAATTTCATTCCTGAAGGAGGTATATGGATGAATACACAGCGCCCCGAGTGGAACGATGCCAACAATGCCTTGGTCGGCAATGGCGTTTCGATGGTCACTCTATATTACTTGAGACGATTCTTGTGCTTCTTTAGAGAAGTTTTCCATTCTACACATATCGAGAGCGTATCATTGTCAATTGAATTGACAGGATGCTTCGAACGTATGTTGAAAACTTTAGAGGAGCATGCACCGCTATTGCAAAGTAAGATGAGTGATGCCAACAGAAAAAGCATTCTCGATAGTCTGGCAATACCTGCTAGTGAATACAGAGCAATGGTCTACGACAAATCATTTAGTGGTGAAAAGGTGAAGATTTCGATGGACAACTTGAGACTATTTGTAGATCTGAGTCAGCTTTACTTGGAACATTCCATTAAAGCTAACAAAAGAGAAGATTGTCTGTACCACGCTTATAATCTGATGACGCTGACAAATGAGAAAGAAATCTCCATATCGCATCTGAGTGAAATGCTTGAAGGGCAGGTAGCGGTGCTTAGTTCAGAAATTTTATCATCTGTCGAAGCATTGCAACTTTTGGATGCTTTGAGGCAGAGTAAGTTGTATCGTGCAGATCAAAATAGCTATATACTCTATCCAGACAAGGAACTGCCACATTTTATGGATAAGAATAATATTCCGGTAGAAGAAATTAAAAAATCGGCAATGTTGGAGAGTATGATAGAGCGAGCTGATAACCGAATAGTAGAAAAAGATATAGAAGGACATTATCATTTCAATGGTAACTTCAAAAATGCTAATGACTTGAAAGCAGTATTGAATGCTCTCACTGATCAAAAATACGATAAGATATCAGAGCATGAGAGGATATTGATACTAGGTATCTTTGAGAAGGTATTCAATCATAAATCATTTACAGGGCGTTCGGGCACCTTCTATGCTTATGAAGGTTTAGGATCTATCTATTGGCACATGGTTTCTAAATTACAGCTTGCTGTTCAAGAATGTTGTTGGAAAGCCATCCGAAACAATGATGATAAAGAAATCACAGATCAACTCGTTCAGCACTATTATGATATTAATGAAGGGATAGGCGTGCATAAGTCGCCCGAGTTGTATGGCGCATATCCTACCGACCCCTATTCACATACCCCGAAAGGGAAGGGGGCTAAGCAACCAGGCATGACTGGACAGGTGAAAGAAGATATTTTGAGTCGTTTTGGTGTATTGGGTGTTTACGTGCAAGGTGGAAGAATAGGTTTCGACCTCTCGCTCTTGAAAGAGGAAGAACTGCTTACGCAGCCCCGGGTATTTCGATATATCGATGTGAATCTGAAAGAAAAAGAAATCCAATTGCCTAATCACTCACTCTGTTTCACCTATTGTCAGGTACCGGTCGTTTACCGAGCTGCTGATGATGCGGGACTAGATGTCCGTTATTCGAATGGAGAGACAAAGTTGATATCAGAACCCGTTCTAGATATAGCGACAAGTAGAGCAATTTTTGAACGGACGGGTCAAGTTGAACGAGTGATGTTAAATATTAAAATATAAATCGATGAAAAAGTACATTGTTTGCACGTTATTGTTTTTCGTGATGTTGGATTGTCATGCACAACAGAAAAAAGGGCGGATAGAAGTGTATGAAACTTCTGCTGCAGGGTACAAAATGAAGCGAGTGTCGTACAGTGATGTAAACAAGAAAGAGAATGTAATCAAACTCTTTCCCGACAAAACGCTCCAGACAGTGATTGGCTTTGGCGGTGCTTTTACAGAGTCGTCGGCTTACCTTCTTAACAAATTAAGCAAGTCCAATCGTGAGAAAATTTTAAAGGCTTACTTCAGCAAGGAAGGAGCAAACTATTCGCTGACTCGAACGCATATGGCTTCGTGCGATTTTTCTTTTGGACATTATACTTATGCTCCGGTAGCTGGGGATGAGACCCTCAAGTACTTTTCCGTTCAAGAAGATATGAACGATTTGATTCCGATGATTAAACAGGCTATGAGTTATTCTAAGGATGGATTCAAAATTGTGGCGTCTCCTTGGACAGCAGCTCCTTGGATGAAGGATAACAATAGCTGGATTGGAGGCAAACTTTCTCCGAAATATTATAATACGTGGGCACTATACTTTTCAAAGTACTTTCAAGCCTATCGTAAACAAGGGATAAATATTTGGGGTGTCACGGTAGAAAATGAGCCCAACGGTAATGGCGGTAATTGGGAGAGTATGCTTTACTCACCGAAAGAAATGACAGATTTTGTCGCTGATTATCTGGGTCCCAAACTGAAACAGGATGGTTTCGGCAATGTCAAGCTACTAGGATACGACCAGAACCGTGGCGATATGTTGAACTGGGCAAATGATATGTATAAAGATGAGAGATCATCAAAATATTTTGCTGGTATCGCTGTGCATTGGTACGAGAGTACTTACGACTGCTTTGCCGATGCATTGCAGAGTCTACATCGCAAAGCACCCAGCAAACTGATTGTTCAAACCGAGGCGTGCTGTGATGCCGAAGTCCCTCATTGGAAAGACGATGCCTGGTATTGGAGCAAGGAAGCTACCGATTGGGGATGGGACTGGGCTTCTGAAAAGGAACGTCATTTACATCCGAAATATGTCCCTGTATTCCGCTATGCCCGTGACATCATCGGATGTCTGAATAATTATGTGAATGGTTGGATCGACTGGAATATGGTACTCGACCGGCAAGGTGGTCCCAACTGGTTTAAAAATTGGTGTCTGGCTCCCGTCATTGTCGATCCCGATAAAGATGAAGTGTATTTTACGCCGATGTATGAAGCAATGGCACATTTTAGCAAGTTTATCCGTCCGAATGCGAAAGTTATCAAGGTAAATAATCCCGATTCGTCTTTATTGGTAACGGCTGCTAAGAATGTAGACCATTCGATATGTGTTGTCGTGTTGAACGAAGGAACGGACAAGAAGCAGTTTACCCTTTCTTTGCCGAAGAGGTCGATAGAAATCACGATTGATGGGAAAGCGCTGCAGACTGTCGTTATGCGATAAAGATTAAGAGTTATAAAATAAAAATATCATGGAAGAAAACAAAACAGATTCGAGAGCGAAACTTCCTCTCGTCCAAAAAGCGGCCTTTGGTGCCGGTCATCTTGTCAATAACCTCCTGCCGGGAGCATTGGGAGTATTTATGTTTTTCCTTATGACAGCTTTCGGTATGGATCCTTTCCTCGCCGGTTTGTTGGGAGGCGTTCCGCGTTTTTATGATGCCATAATCGACCCTATTATGGGGTATATCACCGATAATACCAAGTCGCGGTGGGGTCGTCGTCGTCCGTATATCTTCTGCGGAGCCATTTTCGTTGGTGTGATGTTTGCCGTTCTGTGGCAACTGGATCCCACGAAGTCGCAGATGTTTAATTTCTGGTATTTTCTGATTGTCTCATTGATATATCTGACAGGAAATACCATTTTCTCTACTCCGCTCATCGGCCTTGGCTATGAGATGACCTCCGATTATAAGGAGCGTACTCGACTGATGGGATTTTCGCAGACTATCGGACAGATTGCTTGGATGATTGTTCCTTGGTTCTGGGCTCTGATAGCCAATCCTCATTTATTCAAGACGCAGGCTATTGGTGTACATCATCTGTCTATCGTGGTAGGTGCTATCTGTATCGTGCTAGGTGTGCTGCCAGCTATCTTCTGCAAGGAGATCGACCAGAAACATCTGGAAAACCGTGCGGAAATATCATTTAAACATATTCTCGATATTTTTAAAGGTCTCTTCAAGAGTATCGTGCAGGTATCGAAGAATATGTCTTTTATGCGTCTGTGCGGCGCCACGTTCCTTGTCTTCAATGGCTTCCAAATGGTATCGTCGTTCAGCTATTTTATCATCGTCTTTTATCTGTTCAATGGCGATTACGGCATTGCTGGAAGTTGGCCTGCTTGGTTCTCTACCATCAGTGCCATTGCTACAGCTTTTCTTGTAATACCTATCATTACGGCGATGGCCAACAAATGGGGAAAAAGGAAGGCTTTTATCATTTCGACGGTTATCTCTATCGTAGGCTATGTTATGAAATGGTGGGGCTTCTGTCCAGGTCATCCTATCCTGATGTTTGTTCCTATTCCTCTGATGTCTTTCGGTATCGGCGGACTATTCACACTGATGATGTCGATGACTGCCGATGTTTGCGACTTGGATGAGTTGAACAACGGAATGCCTCGTAAAGAGGGTACATTCGGTGCTATCTATTGGTGGATGGTTAAGTTGGGTCAGGCATTGGCATTGGTACTTGGAGGTTTGTTCTTGAAGCTCGTAGGTTTCGATCAGAATAGTACTACTCAGAGTATTGATACAATTACCAAACTCCGTCTTGTAGATATCGCTATACCTTCTATAACGGCAGCTTTGGCTATATGGGTGATGTGGAAATATGATTTGTCAGAAAAGAGGGCACAAGAAATTAAAGAAGAGTTGATAAAACGAAGAGGAGAACTCTAACAATAATAAATTAATAGAATTATGTCGTACAGAATAGATAAAAACATGTCGTTGGCAGGCTGCGATTATACTGCCATGACGGAAGAGAAAGTGCAAGACTTGTTCTCATCTGTTTTGCAAGAAGGAATGCATGGTTTATGCTTCAGCTTATACGAAGATGGCCAGAAACCCGGCGATTTGATAACCGAGAGCCAGGTACGTAGGAGGATGGAGATTATCAAACCCTATACCAAATGGGTGCGTTCTTTCTCGTGTACTGATGGCAATGAGCTGGTACCAATGATAGCCAAAGAGTATGGTTTGAAAACTCTGGTAGGGGCATGGTTGGGAAAAGACCAGGAGGTGAACGAAAGAGAAACAAAAGGATTGATTGAATTGGCGAAAGAAGGCTATGTCGATATCGCTGCTGTAGGCAATGAAGTGATGTATCGTAATGATATGAGTGAAGAAGAACTGCTGAATTATATATCGGGGGTGAAGAAAGAAATAACCGATATTCCGGTTGGCTATGTAGATGCCTATTATGAATTCAGCACTCGGCCACGTATTACAGCACTTTGCGATGTTGTATTGGCCAACTGTTACCCTTTTTGGGAAGGTTGTAGCTTTGAATATTCGTTGGTATATATGAAAAACATGTATTATCAGGCGATGAATGCTGCAAAAGGGAAAAAAGTGATTATCACCGAGACCGGATGGCCTAGCAAAGGAAAGAGTGTAAGAGAAGCACATTCTTCCATGAAAAATGCACGCAACTATTTTATCAATACCCAGTTATGGTCTAAAGCCGATGATATCGATATTTTCTATTTCTCTTCTTTTGATGAATCGTGGAAGACAGGTGCAGAAGGAGATGTGGGCGCTTATTGGGGCATTTGGGACAAAAATGAAAAGTTGAAATACTAAGAATATGAATTCTCAATTTCCATACGATAGAGCCATTTGTTATTCTGGTTTCCGGGCAGGGCAAGCTCCAGGAGGGAAATATCCTACTTACGAGCAAATTAAAGAAGACCTGTCGCTACTGCAACATCATTGGAAATATCTGCGGATGTACGATTGCGATGAGTTCGCTGAAACTGTATTGGAGGTCATTCGAAAAGAACAGATGGACTTTAAAGTGATGCAGGGTATGTTTATGGCAGCCGAGATGAACAATTTTGGCTGCCCATGGGGTGGTACTTATCCAGAAGATGTATTGAGGGCGAACAAGAAAAAGAATAAAGTCCAGGTAGAAAAGTTAATTGAGCTTGCCAATCAATACTCGGATATCATCTTTGCCGTATCGGCAGGTAACGAAGCTTGTGTAGACTGGACAGACCATTATGTATCGGAGAAAAGTGTGGTAGAATATGTAAGGAAGATAAAGAGGAATATATCACAGCCAGTAACATTTTGCGACAACTATGTGCCTTGGATTACGAAGTTGAAACGACTTGCTGAAGTTGTAGATTTCATCTCTATCCATTCATATCCTGTTTGGGAATACAAGAATATTCATGAAGGGATGGAATATACGAAACAAAACTATTTCTCGGTAAAAGAGTTGTATCCCGACAAAGATGTCATTATTACTGAAGCTGGATGGGCAACCAATTCGAATGGAAGAGGAATCAATCCAAACAATGTGAGCGAAGAGAATCAAGCCGTTTACGTTTGCGATTTATTGAAATGGAGCGAAGAAGAGGGTGTATTGTCCTTTGTATTCGAAGCGTTTGATGAACCATGGAAAGGTTCGCCTGAGCCCTTGGAACCTGAAAAACATTGGGGATTATACAATGTTGATAGGACTCCAAAACTGATTATTAAGAAACTGTTAATTAAATAAGAATTTAAAATCAAAGTACAATGAAAAGGAATCAATTAACTTTCATCCTGCTTTTGTTTTCCACAATCTTGTTTGCTCAGACGAGCAAGATATCTATTGTGGAAAATACTGAAGGTATGAAATTAGTCGTTAATGGTAATGATTTTATGATTAACGGAATGAATTGGGATTATTATCCCATTGGTACGAATTACTCATATAGTCTGTGGAAGCAATCGGACAATGTGATTAAGGCTGCTCTTGATAGAGAAATGCCACTATTGAAGAATATGGGTGTGAATGCTATTCGTCAATATCTGGGTATCCCTTCAAAATGGATACAATATATTTATGAAAAGTATGGCATCTACACCATTCTTAATCATACTTTTGGACGTTATGGTCTTACCATCAATGGCAAATGGATAGCCAATACCGAATATTCGGATCCTGCTACCCGTGAAATGCTCCTTAGGGAAGCTAAAGAAATGGTAACCCAATATAAGGATGTGCCTGGTGTATTAATGTTTGTACTTGGCAACGAAAACGACTATGGACTGTTTTGGGAAGGAGCAGAAACAGCGAACATCCCGGAAGAAGACCGTAAGTCTACTATTCGTGCCAAATCACTTTATCAGCTCTTTGATGATGCTGTTGTGGAAATGAAGAAAATTGATGCCGGTCGTCATCCGATGGCAATATGTAATGGTGATCTGCTTTTCTTGAATCTGATAGCACAAGAATGCAAGCATGTGGATGTATTGGGTATTAACAGTTATAGAGGAGCTTCATTCACCGATTTGTATGATAGAGTGAAAAAAGAATGTGGAAAGCCTGTAATGCTGACTGAGTTTGGTTGCGATGCTTTCAATGCAGCGACCAATTCGGAAGACCAGCAGCCGCAAGCCGACATATTGGTCAGCAATTGGAAAGAAATATACGAGAATGCTGCTGGTGTGGGAAAGGCTGGAAACAGTATTGGCGGTTTTACTTTTCAATTTAGTGATGGATGGTGGAAGTATGCACAAACCAAGAATCTGGATGTTCATGATACCAACGCTTCTTGGGTGAACGGAGGTTATGTTTTCGATTATGTAAAAGGTGAGAATAATATGAATGAAGAGTGGTTTGGTATTTGTGCAAAAGGACCGACCGATGCGCAAGGTTTGTACCAACTCTATCCTCGTGCCGCTTACTATGCTTTGAAGACTGTTCACCAAATCAATCCGTATGCCAAGAACTCGAATCTAGCTTCCATGGATGCAGATTTTTCTAAAGTGAATACGATGAGTGGAATGTTGCAGGCACGTGGTGATAAGGCTGCATTAGAAGGAGAAAAAAATAAGAAAATCCGTTTGAGTGAATTCAGAGCCGAAATATCAACCTACAATACAGGAGGTAACCGCATCACTACACCTGATTCGAAATCGGACAGCTATACCACTTATCCGAGATTCAGAGGTTTTGACCATCAAGAATCATTCTATGTTGGCGTAGAAGCAAAGCCGACAGAGAATGTAAGTGCCAATGTAGTATTCAATGTGTTAGGAAATGTGGCAGAGAATCCTATCGACGAAATATCTTACGAGAACAGAGGACGTACGCAGACATTCACTAATGACCAAGGTGAACAAGTGAAAATGACTTTAGACCGCTTTAAAGTGTACAGAGCAAGTCTCTCTTGGACAGGTAAATATGTGAATATTACGGGATTTATGCGTACTGGACATTATCATTGGGGATATGAAGGAGACTTTTTTGGTTTGTATCCCGAAGCAAACTACGGACCAAATATTGATATTTACAATGGTGACGCGCCTTTGGGTGCAGAATTTGAAGGCAAGAAGTTTCTTAGTGGACTGAAAGTAGCTTACGGACCAGAGCTTTGGTGGGGAGCCAATCCTGCCGTATTAGTAAAATATAGCAGGGAGGTCGGCAAATTCAAAATTACAGGAATCTATCACGAAGATGTAGCTAAACGTGCAGAGACAACCAGTTCTTATGCTATACCTGCTCCAAAGAATCGTAGAGTGACCTTGGCAATAGAACGTAAGATTGGTGCTTTCGGTATTCAACTAGGTGGTATTTGGTCAGGCTCACGCTTGGTAGACAGACCTTTCCAAATTGTAAAAGGCGAATCAGGCAACTATACCTTATATCAAGACAAAATAAAAAATAAAGATACATGGGGTGGAAAAGGAAAGATTACCTTTGCTAGCTCAGCCTTCAATTGGTATGCACAGGGTGCAGCTATGGGACTTGTCGCCAATGGTGGCGCAGACTTTACTCGGACATTTACCGGCTGGCGTTTGAAAGACAGTGGTAGCGGTAACCAGTACAATTTCTTATCCGGTTTCACCTTCTTGGTTGGTGATTTCCAAATCGCTCCGAACTTCTTATGGCAAAAACCTATTGTTGGTCCGGTGCCAAGCGATGTACAAGCTCCAGGCAGACCGAGAAATATTCTTGACGACCCATTTGCCGTACGTAGCAATAGAGAGACAACGGCAGGCGAATTATTGTTGGCATACGATCCGACACCAGGAACATGGATGTGGGATTGGGATAACGATATGAGCGAAGATGCTCCTTTTGCTGCAAGTGTAGATTTTGTTTATCGTCATCAACCCACTACGCAAGATGCCGCCATCGGTATTACAGCAAATGGACGTAACACCTTCGCTTTCCCCGGTGCACCGAAAGCACGCGACCTGTGGGAAACTAATGTACGACTTGTGTCGAAGATTAATCCCGAACTGGGACTCATCTCCAATATCTATTTTGGAAATGCCGAACCTAATGGAAGCGATAATCGTCTTATCAAACGGTTTGGAGCCGACCTTCGTGTAATTTACAAAAAGATAAAGCTGACATCCATGGTGAAAGTCAACGATTGGGGGCCATACGATTATCATCGTGATTACAACCTAACATATCCTTTACAGTTGATGGCAGACTTATCAACAACACTGGGCAAGGCAAAATGGTTTGATGTAGTCGACACAAGATTGGGAATTCGTTGCACATGGCGTTCTCTCGACCAATACTCTCCGAGATATGCACCTGCCTACAAGGTCAATGGCGCAGGTGAATTTGTTGCCGATCCTACCGCTTTAGGTTATCCTAAAGGTCGTGAATGGGAAATCAGAACATATATACATTTCAGTTTAGGTAATTAATAGTACATTAATAAACAATATACAAATGAAAAGTATCATGAATAAAATAAATTCCTTGCTGTTGCTACTGTCAGTCATGTCGATAGCAAGTTGCAGCCACGATACCGATGGATTGGGTTCGGCAACCTATCCTACTACAGCAGATGTATTTATTGACGGCTTCACCGGCGATTTGCAATATTCTGCTTTTGGTGGCTCTGATGTGAAAGCATTTGATGTAGATAAAGAGGTGAAATATAAAGGTACAGCTTCTATGAAAATAGCAGTACCCGCTGTCAATGACCCTAATGGATCGTATGCAGGCGGTGTATATTACTCTACTACGGGAAGAGATTTGTCGGGCTACAATTGTCTGACATTCTGGATAAAAGCAACGAAAACTGCATCTATAGATGTGATTGGTTTCGGTAACGATTTGGGCGATAATGCCTATCAGGTATCAATTTCGGGATTGCCCGTCAATACCAATTGGAAGAAATGCTATATTCCAATACCTGACCCATCGAAGCTCTCTGCTCAGAAAGGTATGCTCTTCTATTCTGAAGGTCCGGAGAACGGAGAAGGCTATACTTTCTGGATTGACGAAGTGAAATTTGAGCAACTGGGAACTATTGCTCATCCCCAACCAATGATTTATGCAGGGGTGGATAAGAAAGCCGATGCGTTCAAAAGTGTTCAGTTCACGGTGGATAGCCTGAAAGATTCTTTCAATCTGCCCAACGGATTAGACGAAACGGTCAATGTCACGCCCGCCTATTTCAACTTCACTTCTTCGAATACGAATGTCGCTACTGTAGATGCTACGGGCAAAGCTATCGTCGTTGGTGGAGGCACAGCCGTTATTTCGGGCTCTATAGCCGGTGTCACAGCAAAAGGTTCGTTGACCATAGAATCGTCGGGCGACTTTGTTCACGCCCCAACACCGACAGTAGATGCCGGAAATGTGATATCACTTTTCAGCGATACGTATTCCAATGTAAATGTCGACTTCTTTAATGGATATTGGGAACCGTACCAGACAACTAAATCTGCTGACTTCACCATTGACGGTGATCATATCTTGAGTTATACCGATTTCAACTTTGTGGGCAACGGATTCAGTAACCCTACGGTAGATGCAACCAATATGTCATTCTTCCACATTGATGTATTTGTTCCGAAGGGTATTACAGATGGTAAATTTAAGATAACAGTTCGAGACTATGGAGCAAATGGTACTTACGACGGCGGTGATGATGCCACCATCACTCAGACATTCACAGGCCTGACACCTGGCACATGGAATAGTTTGGACTTCTCTTTGAAGGGATTAGCAACTAAGAGCCATATAGGCCAGCTTGTATATGAAAATGCAGGAAGTGCGCTGACAAGTTTCTATGCAGACAATATTTATTTCTGGAAAATGCCGGAAGAACCTACTGTAGCCGCTCCAACACCTACACAAAGTGCTGCCAATGTGATTTCCATATTCAGCGATGCCTATACTAACCTTGAAGGAACTGATTTCTTCCCGAATTGGGGGCAGTCTACGGTCGTATCATATCCGATGATAGCAGGTAACAAAACATTGCTCTATTCCGGATTGACCTATCAGGGTACTCAGTTTACCAATATTGATGTGTCGAAGAAGACCTACCTGCATGTTGACTACTACACAGCCAGTGCAAGCTCGTTGAAGATATTCCTCATCAGCCCGGGTAAAGAGACATCCTACTCGCTTACCGTACCGTCGAAAGCCAATTGGACAAGTGTAGATATACCATTGTCGGTCTTTGCAAGCGTGGTAGACCTCACTAATGTATTCCAGCTCAAAATACAGGATTTGGATTTCGGACTTATAGGCAAGGGAAATGTTTATTTTGATAACCTATACTTCTATTAGATAGATGATGAATGATAATCAATTCTAAAAATGACAGAAATGAAAACAAATAAATTAATATCAGCCAGTCCGATTGTTCTATTTTCAATGATGCTGCTCACACTATGGAGTTGCAGTAGTTCGTCGGATATAGAAACGCGGAATTGGAAATTGGTATGGCAGGATGAATTCGATTCAGATGGTGCACCCGATGCCACCAAATGGAGTTATGATATAGGAACAGGTCCCGACAGTGATGGCTGGGGAAACTCCGAACTGGAAACCTATACAAGCAATACCAACAATATAATAGTGAAAGATGGATCACTCCAGATAACGGCTATCAGTACTGGCAGTTCTTATACATCTGCTAGAATCAAGACGCAAGGGCTTTTCGAACAAGCCTATGGGCGTTTCGAAGCTCGTATCAAATTGCCTTGGGGACCTGGTTTATGGCCTGCCTTCTGGATGTTGGGAAATAACAAGAGTACCGATGGATGGCCACAATGTGGCGAGATTGATGTTATGGAAGGCAAAGGTCAGGAACCGAATATTGTTCATGGCACAGTCCATGGCCCCGGTTACTCTGGCGGAAATGCAATCACATCGAGCTATGGATTGGAAAATGGTCGATTTGATACCGACTATCATATCTATGCTGTTGAGTGGACAGAAAATTGTATCGACTTCTATGTGGATAATACCCTTTACAACCGGATCACTCCGGGAGATGTGACCGGTACATGGGTTTACAATCGTCCTTTCTTTGTCTTGCTCAATCTAGCAGTGGGAGGTTCCTATGTAGGTTATCCAAACGCCTATACCCCCTTTCCTCAAACGATGTATGTAGATTATGTTAGAGTTTATAAAGAAGAATAGATTGATTATGTTTGTATAATTGAAAAATCCTGGTAGGTAAACGTTGGTGAAATGTTTATCTGCCAGGTAATTTTTATTTTATTCTTCATTTATTTTGTTCTGCTCCCGATTTATATTATCTTTACAAACAAAATAATCAAACCTTTACGGAAATATTTGCGAATCTTATTATCAAATACCAGATGAAATGAAATATGCCAAATTCATAATGGTGCTATGTGTCTTTCTAGTCTCGCAATTTTTAAGAGCTCAAGAATCATATCCTATCAGTGGCTACACTCCCGATGTATATCATGGCGAAAGTCAGAACTGGGATATCTGCCAATCGGATAAGAATATTATCTATATAGCGAACAACAAGGGACTATTAGAATTTAACGGGGCTTCGTGGAAACTCTATCCATCGCCAAATCATACCATTATGCGTTCTCTCTGTGCCAAAGATAACAGAATTTATGCTGGCTGCTATATGGAATTCGGGTATTGGGAGAAAGATGGTTTTCTCAATATGAGATACGTTTCTCTGAGTAGTAAAATAAGACGCCAGTTGATTCAGGACGAGCAGTTTTGGAAAATTCTCTGTTACCAGCAATGGGTATTATTCCAATCACAACATCGAATTTATGTTTACGATACTTTACGTCATACCTTTAGAAAAATTGATACCAAATCAATTTTAACCAAGTTGTTTGCGGTGCACAATCAGTTGTATTTCCAGATGATAAATGAAGGAATATTCAAAATCGAAAAAGGAAAGCCTATGCTGATTTCTAATAATACGATTTTTAAAACCGATCCTATTATCAATATTTTCCCATTTGGAAGCAGATTATTGATAGAGACACAAAACAAAGGCTTTTTTATTTACGACAATAGTGCAGTAGTCGAATGGAAAGTTCCGGGAGCGTCTGTCGTCAATTCCCTCAGTGTGTATTGCAGTATGCAATTGCAAGACGGCAGCTTTGTACTAGGAACAATAGGTGATGGTATCTATTTCTTATCTTCAACCGGAAATATAACGGGGCATATCAACAAGAAAGGTGGCTTGCAAAACAATACCATACTATCTTTGTACGAAGATGTCGATAGAAATATCTGGTTAGGACTCGACAATGGAGTAAACGTATTGAGTTATGCATCGCCATACAAAGTTTTCTTCGATGTAAATGGAACATTAGGAAGCGTCTATGCAACAGCATATTATAAAGGTAATTTGTATTTGGGCACCAACCAGGGATTGTTTTATAGACCGTTATATTCGAATGCAAACTTTAAATTTGTGAGAGGAACAAAAGGACAAGTATGGATGTTGAAGGTTATCGACAATACATTGTTCTGTGGTCATCACTCTGGAACATTTATTGTAGAAGGTGATGCTGTAAGACAGATATGCAGTAATCAGGGAACCTGGGAAATCAAACCCGTCGATGGTCATCCCAATCTCTTGCTGCAAGGCAATTACGAGGGACTGAATATACTAGAGAAAACTTCGGGAGGCTGGCACTACCGTAATAAAATAGAAGGATTTAATATATCGAGTAGGTATTTTGAACAAATACCTGGAGGTCTGATATTCGTAAATCACGAATATAAAGGAGTCTACAAGCTGAAGATTGATGTTGATTATAGAAAAGTGACAGCTATGGAGAAGATTAAGGATGTACCGTTGTGCCACAATTCTGCGATTGCTAGATATCGGGGAAACTTGATTTACTATATAGAATCGGGATTTTATAAATACAATACTAAAGCACATCAGTTCGTAAAAGACATGCAATGGACTCATCGAGTTTTGGGTGATGATGATTATACTTCAGGCAAGATGATTCAAGGAGAGAATGAATCACTGTGGATATTTACTAAAGATAATGTATCGGCAATATTTCCAGATAAAATCAATAACGAGTCTACTATCTATCGCATTGCGATGCCCTTTTCTGTGAGAGAAAGTATGTTCGGATTTGAAAATCTCCTTTCGTTGGGAAATGATACATATTTATTGGGTACCACCAATGGGTATATCATGTTTGATATGCGCAAAATGTATGACAGAAATTATGAAATACAGATGAGTGCTATCGAGAGGAATAAATCTCGATATGATCAGAGTTACGTGCCGTGCCCCGTTTCCGATTGCAGTCTGAAATCGTGGGAAAATAATATCAGATTCAGTTATTATGTACCTGTCTACGGCAAGTATGCACTAGTGAAATATCAATATAAGTTGGAGGGAATTAATAAAGAATGGAATTCATGGACATGCGAGTCCGACGTAACATTCAATAATCTGCCTTCGGGTACATATACTTTTAAGGTACGGGCAAAAGTTGGCAATAAACTTACGAGTAACGTAGCTTCGTTTACATTTACGATTGCTAGACCTTGGTATGCTTCGATTTGGATGAAATTTATTTATGTATCGTTAGTAATATTGCTATTGTTCGTCACAAATAGGTGGTACAAAAAACGGTATGAAAAGAGAGAAGAAGAAATCAATCGCGAGAATCTTGTGATGAAATTGAAAAGCGATCAGGAGATTATGACGCTGAAACAAGATAATCTGAACAACGAGATAGAATCTATAAATAGAGATTTGGTATCGACAACCATGGCTGTGATAAAGAGAGATGAACTTCTTGGTTCTATTAAACTAAAACTTCAGCAAGCTGCTGGCCGTACGGGCATTAATGAAGTCCTGAAGATTATTGATGAGAATATTGAAAAGAATGGGGGATGGGAATTATTTCAAGATGCTTTTGATAATATGGATAGAGACTTCTTGAAGAAGATGAAAGAGTTACATCCCTTATTGACACCCAATGATTTGAAACTATGTGTCTATCTGCGATTGAATCTTTCGTCAAAAGAGATAGCTCCAATGCTTAATATTTCACCGCAGAGTGTAGAGATAAAACGTTTTCGGTTAAGGAAGAAAATTGGATTGAATCATGAAGAAAACCTAACAGATTATATTTTGAGTGTCTGACATACCAAAAATTATAACTATCTCACGCTCGGCACATCCTTAAGTTTTTCTGAAAACTTAACTATGCTTTCTGAAAAACTTAGTTATCTCGCATTGATAACGTCTTTATGATTTTTTGTAGTTCCCTAAAAAAGTGTAGTTCCCTAAAAAAGGTTGACTACTTTAGTCTTATAACTGTAACAAGTGGACTCCGGTTTAACTTAAAACTAAAATTGGTATACCAATTAGAGATAGAATCGTTGGGTGACGATTGAAGTCTCGAACACCGACGATTGAAGTCTCGAGAGCTGACGTTCCAAGTCTCGCAGGCCTTCGATTGAAGTCTCGTCGACCGTCGAGACTTGTCTCTCTCTCCAGGGACTTTCATCAACTGTAATCTTCAGTCTACTACTGCTGATTATCAGTAGTTTGTGCTGAGGATGAGCATGAAATGGTAAGCGTTGGAGGTTCTTCGTCACTTTAGGTGGAAGTTGAACGGATTATCAAGTCAATTGAATTAC
>DAIUBN010000049.1:0-4123 GCA_036846645.1 Bacteroidaceae bacterium
AGGGCTTCAAAAAATTATGGCAACAAAAGAATATTTTCCAGGAATCGGTAAAATCAAATTTGAAGGTAAAGACAGTAAGAACCCAATGGCATTCCATTATTATGATGCCAACAAGGTGATAATGGGCAAACCAATGAAAGATTGGTTGAAATTTGCTATGGCATGGTGGCACACTCTTGGCGCACAAGGTACAGACCAATTCGGTGGTGATACAAAAGCTTTCCCTTGGAATGGTGATGCTGATAAAGTTCAGGCTGCTAAGAATAAAGTAGATGCCGGTTTCGAATTCATGCAGAAGATGGGTATCGAGTATTTCTGCTTCCACGATGTAGACCTTTGCTCTGAAGCTGCAACTATCGAGGAGTACGAATCCAATTTGAAACAAGTGGTAGCTTATATTAAGGAGAAGATGGACAATTCTGAAATCAAACTCCTTTGGGGTACAGCAAACGTTTTCGGACATGCCCGCTTTATGAATGGTGCTGCTACCAATCCTAATTTTGATGTTGTGGCTCGTGCTGCTGTTCAATTGAAGAATGCTATCGATGCTACTATCGAATTGGGCGGTACCAATTATGTATTCTGGGGTGGTCGTGAAGGCTATATGTCTTTATTGAATACCGATCAGAAACGTGAGAAAGAGCACTTGGCTATGATGTTGACCAAATGTCGCGACTATGCTCGTGCCAAAGGCTTTAAAGGTACATTCCTTATCGAACCGAAACCAATGGAACCAAGCAAGCATCAGTATGATGTAGATACAGAGACAGTTATTGGATTCCTCAAAGCTCACAATCTGGATAAAGACTTCAAAGTTAATATCGAGGTGAACCACGCTACTCTTGCAGGTCATACTTTCGAGCACGAACTCGCTGTAGCTGTTGACAATGGTATGTTGGGTTCTATCGATGCCAACCGTGGTGACTATCAGAATGGATGGGATACAGACCAGTTCCCAATCGATCATTTCGAACTAGTACAGGCTATGATGCAGATTATCCGCAACGGTGGTCTTGGCAATGGTGGTTCTAACTTCGATGCTAAGACTCGTCGTAACTCTACCGATTTGGATGACATCTTTATCGCTCATATCAGTGGTATGGATTGCATGGCTCATGCTTTGATTAGCGCATCAGAATTGTTAGAGAAGTCTCCCTACAAGCAGATGTTCAAAGAACGTTATGCTTCTTTCGACGCAGGCAAAGGTAAAGAGTTCGAAGATGGTGAGATGAGTTTGGAAGACTTGGTTGCATACGCTAAACAAAATGGCGAACCTAAGCAGATAAGCGGTAAACAAGAGCTTTACGAAGCAATTGTCAATATGTATTAATCTGACTTCTGAAATTATACACATCTTCCATGGAAAACGCTAAAGGAAGCAAATTATACCTCTTCAGTATTGTCCTCGTGGCAGTACTGGGGGGGCTTTTGTTTGGATATGATACTGCTGTCATATCGGGTGCCGAGAAGGGCTTGCAGGCTTTCTTCTTGGGTGCATCCGATTTTCAGTATACCGATACAATTCACGGACTGACTTCGTCGAGTGCGTTGATAGGATGTATTATCGGTAGTGCTCTCTCTGGATTGTTGGCGTCAAAATGGGGCAGAAAGAAATCGCTGATATTTGCCGGTGTTTGTTTCTTTCTCTCTGCGTTAGGCTCTTACGATCCCGAATTTTTATTCTTCCCATACGGTAAGCCTTCTTATTCATTGATGCTTGCATTCAATTTCTATCGTGTGCTGGGTGGTGTAGGTGTAGGTTTGGCTTCGGCTATCTGCCCGATGTATATTGCCGAGGTAGCTCCAACGAATATTCGTGGCACATTGGTTTCATGGAACCAGTTTGCCATTATCTTCGGTCAGCTTGTTGTCTATTTCGTCAATTTCTTGATATTGGGACCTCATTCTAATCCAATTATCGATACTGTAAAAGGTGTAACCGCTGTGATGCCGGGTTCCGATCCTTGGACTGTAGCAACAGGATGGCGTTATATGTTTGGTAGTGAGGCATTCCCCGCAGGATTATTTACCTTGCTGGTATGCTTTGTTCCCGAAACTCCTCGTTATCTGGCTCTATCGGGCAAAGATACGAAGGCTCTTGCCGTGCTGCAACATATCAATGGTATAGAGAAAGCCAAAGAAATACTTGCCGATATCAAAGCTACTGCCGAGGTGAAGACCGAAAAGTTGTTCAGCTTTGGCTGGTTGGTTATCTTCATCGGTATTATGCTATCTGTGTTCCAGCAGATTGTTGGTATCAATGCCGTGCTGTATTTCGCTCCTCGAATATTCGAATCGATGCACATGGGCAACCCGATGGTTCAGACCGTCATTATGGGTATCATCAACATCCTGTTCACGCTGATTGCTATCTTTACTGTCGAGAAGTGGGGGCGCAAACCGTTGCTCATTACAGGCTCGCTAGGTATGGCTATCGGTGCTATCGGTGTGGCATTGACCAATTTGTGGAATCTTCCTCCAATTGTATCTGTTGTTAGCATTATGTTCTATTCTGCATCGTTTATGATGAGTTGGGGGCCGATATGCTGGGTACTGATTGCCGAAATCTTCCCGAATACAATTAGAAGTGGGGCAGTGGCTATCGCTGTTGCCTTCCAATGGATAGCCAATTTTGCCGTTTCATCGACTTTTGTACCTCTTTATAATATGAAGATGGGTGGTGCCGAAAACTTCGGTCACATCTTTGTATATGCCCTCTATGGCATATTCTGTATTGTGGCTGCTATCTTTGTTTGGAAACTTGTTCCCGAAACAAAAGGCAAGACACTAGAGGATATGACGGCACTTTGGAGAAAGAAGAAATAAAGCTTATTTTCTATAGGGTCTATGGGATATATAAGCCTTATAAGCCTAATACAAAGCTAGCGGAATTGCATTATATCCGCTAGCTTTATTTTTCTCTAGCTATCTGTTGATATACCGATGGCGATACGCCATACATTTCGCGGAATAAGCGATAGAAGGTTTTGTAGGAGTTGAATCCCGATTCGAAGGAGATTTCGTTAAGGGTAAGCGACGAGTTCTTGTTGAACAGTTGTGCTGCATAGCGCAGGCGATGCTGATTGATGAAATCATTGATAGTAATACCGTCGGCATATTTGCGGATGGCATCAGCAAGATAAGTAAAGTTGGTACCCAGTGCATTGGACAATATATCTCTGTTGATATCGCAGTTCTTAAATAGCTTTTCCTCTTTCATCAATCGGCACAGACGTTGATAAAGCAGTTCGTCGGCTTCCATCTTGTCTGGAGATTTGGCTTCGTTGATGGCTTCAATCTGCTGGCGTGCTTTCTCCAGTTCTTCATTTCGTGCAAATAGCTTCTTATTCTTTTCGCGAAGATGCCGTAAGTAGATGATGGTGCCTATACTGAAAGCTACAAGCAGCATGATGCAAACAATAGCTCCATATAGTATATTCTGGGTGTTGCGATGTTCTAGCTTTTCTTTGTCGAGCCCATAAAGTGTACTCATTTCGTTGAGCTGATTATTTGTATTCTCGGCATTCAAAGAGTCTTTAGCATCGGTCAGACCATCGTATATGGCGGCAGCTTCCATGCCTTTGCCTGCTTTGAAAAGAATATGTGCATATTGTTCTCTGGCCGATATGATGTCGGCTTTACTGCAATCGTGAGTCAAATCTACTTGCTGTTTTGCATATTGCAGTGCCTTTGTGAAGTCTTTTGTCAGCTCGTAGTAGAGTATGATATCGTCCAAGATACTGAGCTGTGTACCGGTTCCCATCCTGTCGGCAATTGCTTTGGCCTTATCGAGCCAAACTTTCGCTTCAGGTAGATGCCCTCTATTCATCTCGGCATTTGCCATAGCATCGTAGCAATACATATAGTTGACATCCATTACCGATGCGTCTCCGCCTTTCAATTTTTGGGCTACGTATGTATCAAGCTTCTGCAGACAATCTTTTGCGGCTTTAAGCAGCTTGCTAGATTGTTTATTCTTGAGCAGGATAAAATAGTAGCCGTACGTATCGTAGAGCACAGAAGAGTCGTAGGGGAGGAGTTTCACCGCTTCGCCGAAATCTTTCTCCGACTCTTTCAGATTATAGAGTGCCATGTAGCATTGTCCCATTGCGCTCAGGGCGAT
>DAIUBN010000049.1:4223-16633 GCA_036846645.1 Bacteroidaceae bacterium
GTTGTATCTGCCCCAGGCTTCCATTTCGGTATTGTTTTGTCGGTGAGTCTCGTCAATATAGTCGTTCAGGCATTTCAATTCAAATTCTGCTTTGTCTTGATATAACGCCAAGTTGCATCGTTGGAGTAGCGCATCGAGCTTGGCTTTACCTTTGAGTCGTGGCACAAGCTTCATAATGGAGTCGCATTGACGATATATGGGGTTTACGGCAGCTTGAATAGAAGATATCGACAGCAGTGTGAAGCAGACTGCCAACGCAATAATAATCTTTCGTCTCATCCTACATTGATGTTTTATTTCAGTCTTCAAAATTACTAATTATTATGGTCCCATTCTACAAATATGTAATAATTTGTTGAATGGACCATAATACAAACTCGGTTGAGCCAATTTGTTTGGAGAAGGGAGGTCATGTAAATATTGTCATGCTGTTGTACCACAGTGCAACATACCAAACATTTAATATCAGCATTCAAACTGCTCACATTGCTGTTGAGTGCTGTTTTATTGTTATCCATACCTATTATTTTATGGTTAAGTGTTCTAATATTATCTTTTCAAACTTTATTCTTTTCATATTGTCCTGAGTACTTTTATCAAATTGTCTGATGAATGTATATTTTGAACGAACAGAAAGATGGTCGAGCAAAAACTTCATGGCTAGCGCTTGCATTGGTACTAAATAACTCTCTAGATATACTATTGTTTTACCGTATGCTAGTACTGTCTGTATGTCTTCTATGTCAGTCGTCAACTTCACACAGAATCTGCCATTCTCTTTCAGAATTATCAACCATGTGTTATCATTCATCTGTTTTGTTGTTTTTTTGCTGTTGTTGTGTCGTTCCAATTAATTATAATCAGCGATGGTTAGTTGGTTATCGATGCAAAAGTATAATATCGAGATGAGAACGAGTTCTCATTGGCGAAAGAATAGTTCTCAAAAATGAAAGGTGTTGATTATCAAAGTGTTTTGTAGATGCAAATAAAGAATATATCACTTGACGTTTATCATAAATGAGTTGATCTTTCTTCTTTTTAGAGATGATTCTTAGTAGTAAAAACTGAGTTGTAAAGGAGAGAACTTTCTTTCTTCATGATAAGAAAGTGAGATGATAAAGATATATTCTAAAAATTAAGCTTTAGTTTTAATAAATAAAGGCTTTATTTTAATAAATACAAGCTTTATTTTAATAAACTAAACTTTAATTTATAGAACTCTTCATGAAGCGACAAAGAAGTATTCATGAAGCGATGAAGTTTGTTGCTTGATGTATCAGATTTTTCTTTTTCTTTGATTGGAGTGTAGTTGGTGTTGCCAAGTACTGATTTCCTCGATGAAATCGATAAAAAAAGAGAGGTTACAACAAATGGCGTAACCTCTCTTTAGTATGATATATGATGCTATATTAGCAAACTCTGCGAGAACCGTCGCTGATCACTACGTCATAGACTTCTGGTTTATGATTGAACTTAGCTGCAAATTTAGCAGTTGCAGTTTCGATGAATTTATCATAAAGTTCGTCTTTAACGAGGTTGATAGTGCAGCCACCAAAGCCGCCACCCATGACGCGAGAACCAGTAACACCGCATTCTTTGGCGATATCGTTCAGATAGTCGAGTTCTTCGCAGCTCACTTCATATAGCTTGCTCATGCCGTGATGTGTTTCGTACATCTTCTGGCCTACTGTATCGTAGTCGTTGTTCTCCAATGCATCGCAAACATCGAGCACACGTTGAATCTCTTCGATAACGTATTCTGCTCTCATGTAGTCTTCTTCGCTGATTTCAGCTTTGGCTTCGGCAAGCATTTCCATGGTTGCGTCGCGAAGGAACTCAACATGAGGATGTCTCTTCTGAATAGCTGCAACAGCGTTTTCGCAACTTTCGCGGCGTTTGTTGTAGGCCGAAGAAGCCAACTCGTGTTTTACCTTAGAGTTGAGCAATACCAAGCGGAATCCTTCTGGCTTGAAGGGGAAGTATTGATACTCCAATGAGCGGCAATCCAAGCGGATGAGGCTGCCTGCTTTGCCAAATACAGAAGCAAACTGGTCCATGATACCGCATTTTACACCGCAATAGTTATGTTCTGTAGCCTGGCCAACTTTGGCAAGTTCGAACTTATCTATTTTATTTTCGCCGAAGAGCTCGTTGATAGCGAAAGCGAATGTGCTTTCGAGAGCTGCAGATGAAGACATACCTGCACCGAGAGGTACATCACCGGCAAAAGCTGTATTGAAGCCTTTTACATCAACACCACGTTTGATCATTTCGCGGCAAACACCGAAAATATAACGTGCCCAACTTGCGCGGGGAGCATCTTCTTCATTGAGACCAAATTCTACATAATCTTTCAGATCGATAGAATAGGCGCGAACTTTCTTTGTTCCGTTAGGCTTGATTTCGGCCATGATGCCTTTATCTACTGCACCCGGGAATACAAATCCACCATTATAATCGGTGTGTTCGCCAATGAGGTTGATACGGCCTGGAGAGGCATAAATATTACCAGTGGTACCATCAAAGTGTTTGATGAAACGACTTCTTACGTATTCTATTTCCATGATATATAAATATGTTTAGTTAAAACTAATCTACTTTGATGTCCTTGTTGACGTTCTTGCAACCGATGAGTGCATAGAACAATAAGTATGCTAATGCAAGGATGATAACCCAATAACTGGTCATGAAACCTGCAACGTCGGCAACCCAACCCTGAATAACGGGAAGAATACCACCACCGCAAACAAGTACCATGAACAAACCAGATGCTGCTGATAAGTATTTACCTAATCCTTCTACTGCGAGGTTGAAGATACCACCCCACATGATTGAAGTGCAGAGTCCGACTAATACAAGATACATGGCATTGATAGGTACCTCTGCCAAACCGAATGACAAGCCACCGGTAGCACCTTGTTGCAATACAGGAAGATTGACAAGTGTTCCGGTAGATGAGAAGATAGCCAGGAAGACAAGAATCAAACCGAGTGCTGAAGTGAATGTAAGCATGACTTTACTTGATATCTTTGCACCAAGAGAAGCACCTGCCAGACGTCCGATGAGCATGAGGAACCAATATGTACCTACTACGAAACCAGAAATGGTTGTTGCAATGCCTGCACCACCTTTTTGTACTGTATCAGTAAGGAATAAGTTTAATGTACCTGGAACACCGACCTCGATACCAACGTATACGAAGATGGCGATAGCACCAAGAATGAAATGACGGAATTTTAGTGCACCTTTCATCAATGTGCCGATAGACTCTGTTGAAGCTGTAGCATTTGGCTCTGGAATGGGCACAAATAATAGAACAAAGAATGCGAAAGCGAAAACAGCCATTGCTGTGTACATTACAGGGAATATCTGAGAAATAGTGGCTTTATCGATAGAACCGGCAATCAAAATACCTACGAACATAGGAGTGATAGTTGCCATTACAGAGTTGAAAGAACCACCAATCTGGATAAATTGGTTACCTCTATTACCTTCACCTCCAAGTTTGTTCAACATTGGGTTGACAACTGTGTTGAGCAAACACATTGAGAAACCTGCTACGAATGCGCCAATCAAATATACCGCAAATGCTGCTGACGGACTGGAATGACCTGAAAGGAACTGGATACCTACACCGATGAAGCCGATGGCAACAGCGATGAGGGCTGTTTTTTTGTAACCTACACGTTGTAGAAGGATACCGCTAGGAATACCCATTACAGCGTAAGCAATAAAGTTACCGAAGTTTCCGAGCATACCGAGAGCATTGGATACTGAGAATTGATGTTTCAATACAATACCCATTGGGGCTGCTAAATTAGTTACGAAAGAGATCATTCCGAAAAGGAATATCATTGTAATAATGGCAATAATGTTGCCATGTTGTTTTTCTTGTGACATTTGTTTATTGTTAATTAGTTAAATAATAATTGTTTCAAGGGTTAAGCTTATTTTTCTACACCAAATTTATAGATAGTAGTCTGTTGGTAGTCGTCGCCCGGCTGCAATACACAAGACGGGAAATAAGGTACATTAGGAGTGTTGGGGAAGAACTCTGCTTCAAAGCAGATAGCACTTCTGGCAGGGAATGTAGCTCCGTGAGCTCCTTCAAATCCATTCAGCCAATTGCCAGTGTAGAGCTGTACACCTTCTTCGGTGGTATAAACCTCCATAGTGCGTCCGCTCTTCGGTTCCTTGCAAGTTGCTGCCAGTACCAATTCGCCGGCTTCGGGCTTGTTGATAACATAGCAATGGTCGTAGCCTGCACCATGAATAAGCTGCTCGTCGCGCTCGTTGATACGTTCGCCTACTGCAAATGGTGTGCGGAAATCCATTGGAGTACCTTCTACTTTTAATATTTCTCCTGTTGGGATAGAGTTCTCATCAATAGGGATGTAATAGTCGGCATTGATGGTCACAATATTATTATCTATTGTTGGTGTTGGGTTTGAAATTCCTGCCAAGTTGTAGAAGCCGTGGTGTGTGAGGTTGACGATAGTAGATTTGTCGGTTGTTGCATGATATTCCATCGAGATAGAATTTTCTTCTTCATCGAGTTGATAACGTATCTGAATCTCAAGTAATCCGGGGAATCCTTCTTCGTTGTCAGCCGAACGACGTTTGAACTCTATTGTTCTTTCGTCTATCTGTTCGGCATGCCAAACACGGGTGTGATAGCCTGTAGGACCGCCATGCAGCGAATTGGGACCGTTGTTGATAACTAAGTCGTGATCTTCTCCAAACAAAGTGAACTTGCCATTGGCAATACGATTGGCGTAACGGCCGATAGTAGTGCTCAGAAAAGGTTCAGGACTATTAATGACTTTGTCTATTGTGTCGTGGCCCAATATTACGTTGGCATATTTGCCATCCTTGTCGGGTACCATAATAGACAATACTGTGCAGCCGTAATTGGTTACTGCAACTTCCATCCCGTTCTTATTGCGAAGGATGAACAGGTCGGTGAAACGACCATTTATCTCTTTTTGAAAATCTTCCCGCTTCAAGCCGGAAAGATTATCTTCTGTAGGAAAAGTGCTCTCCATTATTTCAATTTTAAAATTTTTCTCTTGCAAAGAAAACAATTATATTCTTATCTCCAAAGTAATGTTGACAAAAAGTAATGTTTGTTTTATGAAAGTTTAAAATACTTATTGATTATTGCACTGAATTTCGCAAATCAGATAATAAATATGCCTTTTCGAAGTGAATTAAATTCGTGCTTTTGGTTTGTTTTTCATAATTTATTTGTAAGTTTGTCCCCAGAATTAATATTAGAAATTCAATATAACACGAAGTTTAAACGAATATTTTTAATTAAGAATGTATCCTTTAAAATTTGAACCGATCCTTAAGACTAAAATATGGGGCGGTAACCGAATTATCCCATTCAAACATTTAAGTGAAAACCTTCCTGATGTGGGAGAGAGTTGGGAACTTTCCGGCTTGGAAGGCGATGAGTCTATAGTAGCCAATGGACCTGAAAAGGGGTGTACTATTCGCGAAATGGTACGTCATTACAAAGCAGAGATGATGGGCGAAGAGAATTATGCCAATTTTGGTGAAGACTTTCCTCTTCTTATCAAGTTTATTGATGCCAAGGAAGATCTGTCTGTTCAGGTTCATCCAGATGATGTTTTGGCTAAGCAACGCCATAATTCTTTTGGAAAGACTGAAATGTGGTACGTGATTGATGCCGACAAGGGTTCTAAAATCACTTCTGGATTCTCTCAGGAGATTACGAAAAAGGAATATAAGGAACGTGTGCTGAATAATACTTTTTCGGAAGTGCTGATGGCGCATGATGCTCATCCTGGAGATGTATTTTTCTTGCCTGCAGGTCGTGTTCATGCTATCGGTGCCGGTGTTTTTCTTGCCGAGATACAACAATCGTCGGATATCACTTATAGAATATACGATTACAACAGAAAAGATGCCAATGGCAAAACTCGTGATCTGCACGTAGAGCTTGCCAAGGATGCTATCAACTATGAAGTTCTCGATGATTATCGTACTCAATATGAGGCTGTAAAAGACGAACCGGTAGAATTGGTGGCTTGTCCATATTTTACTACTTCGCTCTATGATCTGACAGAAGATATCACTTGCGACTATTCTGAACTCGATTCTTTTGTTATCTTCATGTGCTGCCAGGGCAGTTGCATGCTGACAGACAATGAAGGTCATTCTTTACCGGTTCAGAGTGGCGAAACGGTATTTATTCCTGCTTCTACCGAAACGGTAAAACTCGTTCCAAATGAAGGAGGAGCCAAATTGCTTGAAGTGTATATCTAAGAGCAAGATTATCAATAAAATAATAGAGGGCAAGCCTGTTGTGGTTTGCCCTCTATTGTTTTATTATAATATGGTTATAGAATTACATTTTGATGATGAGCCATGCTGTATAGGCTACCCAAGCCAGTATCAGAATAGTTCCTTCGAGCCTCATAATGATGCGTTTGCCGAAGAACAAACCGAAGAACCATAATAATACAGCTGACACAACCAACCATATCAAGTCGAAGTTGGAAATGCCTTTTGGGAACATCGGCGTGATAGTTGCGGTGGTTCCCAATATAAAGAAGATATTGAAGAGGTTGCTGCCTATAACGTTGCCAATGGCAATTTCGGGATTCTTTTTCATTGCTGCGACTACTGATGTAGCAAGTTCGGGCAACGATGTTCCAACAGCAACAATTGTAACACCAATCACGGCTTCACTGATTCCTAAACTGCGGGCTATGCCTATTGCTCCATTCACAAATATCTGACCACCACCAATCAATGCGGCCAGTCCCAATACGATAAAGGTAATGGATTTCCACCAAGGTAGCACTTTGATTTCTTCTCCTTCGGATTCATCTACGCCGTTCTTTGAAATAGCAATGGAGTAGCCCATGAAGATCGCGAAGAAGCAGAGTAATATAAGTCCGTCGGTAGAACTGATAACATTGGCTGGAGCATGATCTATCAGCATATCATTGGCACAGATGAATAGTACCAAGGAGGCCAGTATTGTAAGTGGTATTTCTCTTCGTATGGTGTTGCGGGTGATGACGATAGGGGCTACAAGCGCTGTACAACCCACGATAAAAAGGGCATTAAAGATGTTGCTGCCCACTACATTACCAATGGCGATGTCAGAACTGCCTTTGAGAGCAGAAGAGATGCTGACACTAAGTTCGGGAGTTGACGTTCCAAAACCAACGATGGTGAGACCGATAACTAGCGATGAGATTTTCATTCTTTTGGCCACCGAAGCGGCACCGTCTGTCAGTCCGTTGGCGCCAAGAATAATGAGTACTAAACCTATGATAAGGTAAATGATGTCCATAAATTATGACGTTTAAGTAAATAATGCGGTTACAAAGATAGGAGAATTCTTCGACTTTCTTATACTTAAATAGAGTAATTTGAAAGATTTATTTGCCTTGGCAATAGTCGATGATGCCGCTTATCTCTTGAATCTTCCGTTTACGTTCGAAAGAGTAGGTAGTACTTAGCAGGTCGAGTCTTTCGTACAAAAAGAGCGATTTCTTCAATAAGTCTATCTTCAACTCCAAAACTTTGCGTTCCAAAGCATCTTGATAAAGCAGTTCGGCGAGCATTTCCATGCGGTATTCTTCTTCGTCCTTGGGGTACTCAGAAAGTGAGTTGAGTACGTCTTCTTTCGAATTGTTGATATAGAATTCTGATGGATGGAAGTAGTTGGTATAGAATATTTCTATCTGTTCTTCATCACCCTTGCGTCTGCGGGCGAGAAATAAAGCCAGGGCTTCAAAAAACTTGCTCATCAAACGCATGATATAATCTTTCTGCAACATATATACTCCTTTTTGTTATTTCGATTGCAAATCTAGTCTTTTTCTGTTATTCTTGGACAGAATATTGATATATTGTTGACTTATATTAATTTTTCTTCTTTTACTTTGTTGAAAACAGCGACTAAAACAGTTGTTTTCGATTATTATTAGTAATTTTGCAGGAATTATGTGAGAGATTGTTAGATATTAACGCAAAATCGAAGTGATGATGGATTTTCTGAATAGCTTACTTTTCACTCCTTCTGCCATACAGGCGGTTATCGTACTGTCTATTATTTGTGCCGCCGGACTAGCTTTGGGCAAGGTTCGTATTCTTGGCATATCTCTTGGTGTGGCTTTTGTATTCTTCGTAGGTATTGTAGCAGGGCATTTCGGTCTGAAACTCGAACCTCATGTACTAGATTATGCCGAGAGTTTCGGTCTCATTCTATTTGTCTATGCACTTGGTTTGCAAGTTGGACCGGGTTTTTTCAGCTCATTTTTACACGGTGGAGTAATGCTTAATATCTGGGGATTAATACTTATCTTTATCGGTACAGGTTTTGCGTTATTGCTGGGTTCACTTTGTTCTGTTTCTATTCCCGATATGATGGGTATCCTTTGTGGTGCCACTACGAATACTCCGGCACTGGGTGCTGCACAACAAGCATTGGAGTCTATGCACATTTCTAGTAGCGAAGCAGCTTTGGGTTGTGCTGTAACCTATCCATTAGGTGTTATAGGTGTGATATTGGCCATTCTCTTCATGAAGAAACTTTTTGTTCGTCCTGCCGATATGGAGATTCATCGAGGCGATCATAACGATACTTATATTGCTGCCTATAAGGTTTGCAATCCCGCTCTTTATGGCAAAACAATCCGACAGTTGGTTGATAAAAGCCATCTCAAATTTGTAATTTCTCGTTTATGGCGTGGTGTAGAGGTCATTGTACCTAGTTCGATGCAGAAGTTGGAACATGATGATAGTGTACTCATCGTGGCTACAGAGCATGAGGCCGAAGAACTCGAAATGATATTCGGTAAGAAAGAAGAGAAAGATTGGAATAGTGAGAAGATCGATTGGAATGCTATTGATGGTGAGATAGAATCGCGCAATGTGGTTGTTTCTCGTCCCGAGCTGAATGGAAAGCGATTAGGCGATTTGCAGATTCGTCGAAGCTACGGTATCAATATCAGCCGTGTCACTCGTGGCGATGTCAAACTGCTTGCTACTTACGACCTTCGTCTGCAATATGGCGATACATTGACTATTGTTGGTAAGAGAGAGTCTATCGATAATGTGGCGACATTCTTTGGCAACACCACTCAAAACCTCAACGAACCTAATATGATGGCTATTTTTATCGGCATGATATTGGGTTTGGTATTGGGTTGTATTCCAATACATATTTGGGGAATGAGTGCACCGGTACGTCTAGGTATTGCTGGAGGACCGATATTAGTAGGTATTCTTGTCGGTACTTTCGGACCGCGTTTTCATCTCATCACCTATACAACAGTTAGTGCAAATCTGATGCTTCGTAAATTGGGATTGTCTCTCTATCTGGCTTGTTTAGGTATATCGGCAGGAGCTAGATTCTTTGAAGTGGTGGTTCGTCCCGAAGGTTTGATGTGGATTGGACTCGGTTTTCTTATCACATTTGTACCGGTAGTACTTACTGGACTCATTCTGCTGAAACTTCGCAAAACAGATTTCCCCTCTATCTCAGGAATGCTGTGCGGCAGTATGGCGAATCCAATGGCGCTTACTTATTTGAATGATATTATGCCGGGCGAAACAGCTTCTGTGAGCTATGCCACGGTTTATCCTATTTCAATGTTTGTAAGGGTTATTGTGGTACAGGTCATTGTGATGTTCTTTGTCTGAGAATCACTTCTGCCAGAGAGATTGTACCCCCCTATATGCATTTACTATCAGTTTGTATAAGCCCCATAAGTCTTATATGCCTCATAGAACTTATATAGCATAGGCAGAGGCAATATGTCCGTTTATCTTTTTTCTATCAGTACTGTTGCGTATGCCGAAATTCCTTCTTTTCTTCCTGTAAATCCCAATTTTTCGGTTGTAGTGGCCTTTATCGATACGCAGTCTGCATCAATACTCATCACTCCGGCCAAAGTTGCTTGCATTTCAGGGATGTGTGGATTAAGCTTAGGTTGCTCTGCACATACTGTTGCATCAACATTGCCTACTTTATAACCTTTATCGTAGAGTAGGGCAACTGTTTCTCGTAACAAAACTTTGCTATCGATGTTATGATAACGTTCGTCAGAATCGGGGAAATGGTAACCGATATCACGAAGATTGGCGGCACCAAGGAGAGCATCACAAATAGCGTGAATCAGTACGTCGGCATCCGAATGTCCTAGCAGTCCCATGGTATGCTCAATATTTACACCACCTAGAAACAATTTACGTCCTTCTACCAATTGGTGGACATCATATCCAAAACCTACTCTAATATTCATATTATTAATGTTTTATTATCTAATGTGAAAGTCGAAAAGTTCTTCATTCTCTAAATATCCTTGCAGGCGTTGTCCTATCTTTACTTCTGTTGTGCCCATAGCACCCATATAGATCAAATCACCCGTTTTCATCGTATAATATCGGCTCACTTTAGCTATAATCTGGTCTATGTTGAGTTGATAGTACGACAAAATATCTTGTTGAATGGGACTATTGTCACAATTGAGTTGGAGGTGGAGAGTAGACAGCGATTGAAACTTATCACTAGGGAGAAAGTCACCGATAACTGCAGAACCGTCAAATCCACAACTCACTTCCCAAGGTAGACTGTTTTCCTTGCATTTCTGTAATAGATCTGATGCGGTGATCTCTAGTCCAGCTGTAATACCGTCATAATAGCGATAAGCGAAACGCTCAGCAATGTTTTTACCTAATTTGGATATACGTATTACCGGATGTAGAGAAACGCTTATAGATTGCGTAAAATCGGGTATAAAGAAAGGCTTGTTATTCTTTTGAAGAGCCGAATCTGGCTTCATGTAGTGAAAAGGCTCTTGAATACCATTTTCGGGCAGTAAATGTATGTTGTTATTGCCTATCAGGATTATTTTCATCAGTGTTTTCTTTTAATCGGTTGAACATGAGCGCCAAGTGGGCATAAAGTGAGGTGTTTTGTACTACGATGTTTTCTGGAACACGTATTCGGAAAGGGGTAAAGTTCCATATTGCTTTGATGCCACCTTCTATCATTGTATCAGTAATGCATTGTGCGATTTCAATAGGAACAGTAAGAATGCCGATATTGACATCATAGCTTTTTACCTTTTTTAGAAAATCGTCTGTGTGATAGATAGGAATGCCATTAACCTTTTGACCAACAAGATTAGGATTGACATCGAATGCTGCTACAATTTCCAATCCGAAGTGGGAGAGACCTGAGTCATCGAGCAAGGCGGCTCCCAAACTACCGGCCCCAAATAGTATAGCTTTATGTATTCCTACGAATCCGAGGAAATCTTCGAGAACTTTAATCAGAGTATCTATTTCATAACCCACTCTGGTTCGTCCGGAGATGTTGACATATGAAAGATCTTTTGCAATCTGAGAAGAATCGATTCCTGTCTCTTTGGCCAGTTGAGTAGAAGAAACAAACAGTTCGCCTTTTTGTTTCAGCAATTTTGAGTTGGACAGATACCAAGGAAGACGCCGGATGGTTGGTTCCGGAATTTTACTCTTGACTTTTAGTGTCCTTATCTCATTATTCATTTTAGTATTATTTTTTAGAGGTTACAAAAATATGGATAATTTTCTATATATCCCAAAACTCACCGTCGTTTTATTAAGTTGTAACTTTTACTAGGTAATTTGCAAATCACTACAATTACATTAGATTTGAGTTCATCGATAAGTACTTCAATAAAATGATAATAGAAATTTCTTTAAATACATTCAGAAGGTGCTCTGGATAGGGTGGTGATTTCGTCTCTTTTCTATAATTTCTCTAACGCTCTAGAATCGATTCTTTCCGACCAACTGGTCGGGCGCTCGTTTTTTTTCGATTCTAGAGCGTTAGGGCTTTTTATGAGAAAAGTGATAATTTCGACTAAAAATAGCTGGTGTCAAATAGAACAATTCATAATATTCCCTTGAAAGTAATAGTATCACAAAAGTAATTCATATTTGTGATATTACAAAAGTGAACTGAGTTGGTATGGTATAATGTAATCTGTATTATTCCAATTATATTTGGAATATTTTGAAATATTACAAAGATCTCTATAGTAATTCACTTTTATAGTATTACTTTTGTATTTTCGCTTATTTTGGGTTTAACAAATCTTCTTTTTAACCATAATTTCTTATAAACCAAGTGTTTATATCATATTATATGAAGTTTTAAACAAAAAATATTAATTATTTAGTCGTTTTTTAGTGGTTTTGCCTTGTTTATACCCTCTTATACCTTAATTTATCTCTTATAAATCAATATATTATATAAATTTTATAAAGTTTTGATTAAACATTAATTTCTTGTATTACGGATGTCATTAATAACAAAAGTATTAAATAATTTAATGTTGTAATAATACATTTATCTTTGTAATATTACTTATATC
>DAIUBN010000050.1:0-16493 GCA_036846645.1 Bacteroidaceae bacterium
ATTTAACTAGTTACATATAATATATAAACTTTTCGAGCAACAGAATAAACTTGTTCGCATCAGTATCAAATAAAGAAGAACAAGCATTTATATCTATTTGCGCGCAAATTTATCAGATTAATATTCAATATTAATATATTTCTAACAATTAATTAATCATTTTGTTGCCAATATCAGATATATACTTTACATTTGCAACACCAAAACTAAGATAGTAATTAAATAATAAACCCAAAACCTAATATTCATGTTCGGAATAGAAGACCCGTGGATAGTCTCCGCCTATCTATTATCTCTTGCCACAGTAGTATTCTCTGCTTGGTATAGTTTCAGTAATTGGAACAAGAAAGACCATAAAAAACCAAGGAGGGCACGCAAATGAATGAATTCATATTGGGACTCATTGTCCTCGTTTACCTCTTTGCCTTGGCATTTCTAGGCTATCTAGGTTACAAAAAAACCAAATCGGCAAGTGATTATCTTGTAGGTGGCAGAGATATGAATCCTATTGTCATGTCGTTGTCATACGGTGCAACGTTTATTTCTGCATCAGCTATAGTTGGATTCGGTGGTGTCGCCGCAGCATTCGGAATGGGCATTCAATGGCTCATGATGCTTAACATGCTCGTTGGTGTGGTTATTGCTTTCATCTTTTTCGGACTGAAGACGCGCCGCATGGGAGCTATCTATAAGGTCAGCACTTTCCCGTCTTTGCTAGGCAGACGATTCAATAGCCGTGGCATTCAGATATTTGTAGCATTGCTCATCTTCATTGCTATGCCGCTATATGCTGCCGTTGTGATGAAAGGTGGTGCAGTATTCATCGAAGAAGTTTTTCATGCCGATTATAATATTTCGTTGCTGGTTTTCACCTTAATTATTGCAGCCTATGTCATTGCAGGCGGTATCAAAGGAGTGATGTATACCGATGCATTGCAAGCAGCCATCATGTTTATCTGCATGTTGTTCTTGCTCTTTTCGCTCTATCATTTGCTTGGCACCGACTTCACAGGCGGCAACGAGCAACTTACGGCATTGGCACCCAAAGTGCCCGAACACTTCAAAGAGCTAGGACATCAAGGATGGACAAGTATGCCGGTATCGGGCTCACCCCAATGGTACACTCTCGTCACATCACTTATTCTTGGAGTCGGCATCGGTTGTCTAGCCCAACCTCAATTGGTCGTCAGGTTCATGACGGTGAAAAGTGGCACCGAATTAAAACGTGGTGTATTTATCGGATCGTTTTTCATTCTTATCACTGTTGGTGCTATTTATCATGCCGGTGCCTTGAGCAACGTCTATTTCATGAAACATTATGGCTTGGTAGCCACCGATATGGTGAAAGACATCGACAAGATTATACCATTATTCATCGACCGTGCCATGCCCAAATGGTTCTCAGCACTTTTCATGCTTTGCATTCTGTCGGCATCAATGAGCACGCTTAGTTCTCAGTTTCATACCATGGGCAGCGCAATAGGCTCCGACGTTTATGGTGTCTACCGCAAGAAAGATAAAATGCAACACTCCATCATCATTCGTCTAGGAGTATTGGTCAGCATCATTTTGAGCTACATCATCTGTTATATGTTGCCCAACGATATTATAGCTCGTGGCACCAGTATATTTATGGGATTATGTGCAGTAGCCCTACTCCCGGCCTACTTTTGTGCACTCTATTGGAAAAGAGCTACCAGAGCCGGTGTGAAATGGAGTCTTTGGGTTGGAACACTCGCTACAATATTCTGTCTGGTATTTATTCACGAAAAAGAAAGTGGAGCACTAGGTATTTGCAAAGCCATATTCGGTAGAGATTCTCTTATTCCTGTTTATCCTATACAAGTGATAGACCCGATACTCTATGCACTACCTTTATCTATTATCGCCATAGTTGCTGTTTCACTGATAGACAAGAAATCTGAAAGAATACCAACAAAATAATGATTTTTGCAACTTGGTTGCACCGATTAAGTACTACTTTTGTAGCAGAATATAAAAGTAGTACTTAATTATGGAGTCAGAACATCATCACGAACACATTCATCAGATCAATTCTCTCAATTCGGTCTTTATCATCTCGATTGTACTCAATCTGCTATTTGTTATCATCGAAGCAGGTGTCGGACTCTTCGAAAGTTCCCTGAGCTTGTTATCCGATGCCGGACATAATCTGAGCGATGTATTTTCGCTCGTACTGGTACTGATAGCTTTCAGACTAGCCAAAGTGCATAGTTCTAAGAGTTTCACTTACGGATTAAAGAAAAGTTCCATTCTCATTTCTCTACTCAATGCCATCATCCTTCTAGTCGCAGTGGGCGCCATTATCATTGAAAGTATTCATAAATTCTACGAGCCCACCCCAATTAATGGTACGGCAGTATCTATCACAGCAGGTGTCGGAATCATCATCAATGGTGCCACAGCGATGTTGTTGATGAAGGGACAGAAGAGCGATTTGAATGTAAGAGGAGCTTTTCTCCACATGGCGGCCGACACGTTGGTTTCGGTAGGAGTCGTCGTTTCGGGTATCATCATCAACTCTACAGGATGGAATGTCATCGACCCCATTGTCAGTCTGTTCATTGCAATCATCATACTTGTTTCTACCTGGAAACTACTGTCAGAGAGCGTTAAGCTGTCTGTAGACGGTACACCAAATGGTATCAATATTGACGAGCTGACGTCAATGATAGATAGCGAAGAACATGTTTGCAGTGTTCATCATATCCATGTTTGGGCCATGAGTACCACAGAAAATGCAATGACAGCCCATGTTGTGATAGACGACATTAATAATATGGAAGAAGTGAAGCACGAATTGAAAGAAAAACTGAAAGAGCACAAGATCATCCATACAACGCTAGAAATGGAAACAACAGGCTGCAAATGCCACGATATGAATTGCGAAGAATAAAAAACAAGGAGAATAATAAGTGTAGATACAAAATAATCCATAAATTTGCAGTAAACAAACATATATTATGGCAAACAAGTATCTCATCGTCATCGATATGCAGAACGATTTTGTTGATGGTTCTCTTGGCAGTGACAAAGCAATGGCAATCGTACCCCAAGTGGTAGAGAAGGTCAAACATTTCGACGGTGTGGTGATATATACCAAAGACACACATCCCTCCAACTATCTTTCACTTCAAGAAGGTAAAATGCTTCCTGTAGAACATTGTATAGATGGCAGCAATGGATGGCAACTCATTCCACCACTGAACGAACTGCAAAGGCAATCGAGTAGCACTGTCTACACCAAGAATACTTTTGGCAGTACGCAATTGGCCGAAGATATGCTTAGCGAGTATAACAAAGGAAATGTCGAATCTATCGAACTCATCGGACTATGCACAGATATCTGTGTTGTCAGCAATGCCCTGTTACTCAAAGCTTTTATGCCCGAAGTGACGATATCTGTGGATTCCACCTGCTGCGCCGGTGTCACTCCCGAGAAGCACGCTGCAGCACTCGAAACCATGAGAAGCTGTCAGATTATGGTGAAATAACTAAAGGAGCCGACCGATGAAACGATACCTTATATTGTTGCTACCTATATTATTGATGATTGCCTATCTCATCACGGGGCAATACATCTTTAATTTCGCCACGACTTTTTCTTGCATTCCGATAGCTATATATTATGGTATGAAAGAGAAAAGATATGCCGATATTACATTAATATCATTAGCATTTGTTTTCTCGATAGCCGGAGATTGGATGCTGCAAGTCTACTTTGTTTGCGGTATCGCCCTATTTTTTATCGCCCACCTATGGTACATTTATTATAGTCTGAAGAATGGGAAGATAGACAAGCGATTGCTACTTATCATCACTGTCATATTCCTTGCCTACTATTTGATCTTCCTCATGCCATCTATACCCGACAAAATGATTAATGTGGCCGTGCTGCTCTACATCCTTGTCTCTTGTCTTTCTGTAGCAGCAGCCAAAGGATTGAATGGCGACAAGATAACCAAAGAGCTGTACTTCAACGGCATCTGTTGTCTGGCATTCTCGGACGTACTGATTTCGATGAATACTTTTCTATTTATCGATACTTTCTACTTTCTGATGTTGCCCACCTATTATGCTTCACAGATCTTAGTTGCGGCAAGTTTCATCAGCAGATATCAGCAATCAGACAGAATCATCACGAACAAAACAATTTAATAAATCATTATTATGTCACTTTGGAGAGTCATACTTGCAATTATTTTCCCACCATTGGCAATCGTCGACAAAGGTTGCGGATCATTTCTTATTATACTCCTTCTAACATTACTGGGTTGGATTCCAGGAGTGATAGGTGCACTCATCATTCTAAATAATCCGAAGAAATAGAGCCGTTTGTATTCTACCAATGCTTTATTTCTTTCATTGCATTGTGAGCGGCATTCTGAGCAATAGCGGCCTGTTCGGCTGTTATATCAGAAGGACGATAACTATTGCCCACAACCGATTTGCCTGTCAAGAACTCACACCAGGTGCAAGCCACAATATATCTTCCCAAAGTATAAGATAAATGGTATCCATCACGACATAACGTATCACCCACTTCAGAACGAGCATTCTGAATAGCGATACCCGAAGGTATGACCAATTTGATATGGTTATCTTTCATTGCCTTCTGCACCGCACCCTTTATGGCATTATACATGGTGAACTGACTTCTACCATAATTCAGAAAACCCGAATGAGTAGAATTGGAAGCGTAAGCCCAAGTCATGTGAAAAGCAAATTTGAAATGGCTGTTAGTTGCCACAGACTTCACATAATTCATCAGATTCTCTAGATTCGAATACGATTCGTATTGTCCCGAAAGAGAACTCAATTGTTGTAATGTTATGATATCCCATGGTTCATCTTTCAACATGTCACCAATTTCCTCTCTTTCTTCCATAATTTTCCGTACACCGCCAACAATCTTACGATAAGAATATTCCGGCTTCTGCGTTTGGGCATTCTCCCAATGGCGATCGATAGAACAGCCACCGATATAAGCATTACCAATCACCAGACTATCACCCTGAGCCGCTGCCAACTCATATAGATACTGCTCTACTGCATCAACAGAAAAGCTATTGCCTATAGCCAGTACTTTGACAACAACGCGTTTGGCTTGAAGTTGCAAAGAACATACAGAAAGGGCTAATACAAAAAGAAAAGAAATGACTCGTAGATTTTTCATTGGTTTTATGTTTCTAAGATTAATTGTTTTACAAATATAATTTATTTATCAAACAAGAGTTCAATAATTATAGTTAAATCAATATATTTGCAACCTTCAGTTGTCAATATGAAAGCGTAAGGATAATATTTCATTAAAATATTTGGTTGTTCAATAACACTTTGATTATATTTGCATAAAAATAAAGTATAAATAAAAACAATTCTATATTAATAGCCATGAATCTATCAAAGAAATTACACATTTTGATTGTAAAAGCTAGACATTCAAAATCAGAATTAACCTAATCTAAAAATATTGTTTGTTGCAAAGGCAAATGGAATACGAGAGGTAGTCTTCCATTTGCCTATTATTTAAAAGTAAAACAACAAAAAAGAAACAATAAAAAGTTGCATAGCTAATAAAATAAAAGTATTTTTGTATCCCAAAAATTTAACCATATCATGATAAGTGCATTAATAATTATTTTTGTCGTGGGCTACATAATGATAGCCCTCGAACATCCTATCAAAATCAATAAAGCTGCTACTGCCCTACTACTCGGCATGATATTGTGGACTATCTACTCTACAATGGTGGGCAACGTTGATAAAGTCGGTAACTCGGTACTAGAACACATGGGAGATATCACAGAGATATTATTCTTCCTGATTGGTGCGATGACAATTGTAGAAATTGTCGATGTACATGGAGGTTTCTCTATTGTTACAGATCATATCAACACCCGAAGTAAGAAAAAACTGCTTTGGATACTTGGAGTGATTACCTTCTTGATGTCATCAGTTCTCGACAATCTTACAACAGCTATTGTCATCACCATGCTGCTCCGTAAATTGGTAAGCAATCAACACGAACGCTGGCTGTATGCTTCTATCATCATTATCGCAGCCAATGCCGGTGGAGCCTGGTCGCCTATCGGTGATGTCACAACTATTATGCTTTGGGTCAAAGGTAATGTCACCACCCAGGCATTATGTACTTTTGTCTTCCTGCCATCTGTCATGTCGCTCGTTATTCCTCTCCTCTGCATCACGCCGATGCTCAAAGGTCAGCTTTCCGACGGAACAGGCAAAGTAGTCAATGTTCCAGTAGCTGGCAACGTAAGCAATAAGGAAAAGAAGACGCTGTTCTATCTAGGTATTGGTGGACTTATCTTTGTTCCTATATTTAAAGGTATCACAGGACTACCACCATTCATGGGAATGATGATTTCTTTGGGTATCATCTGGTTCTATACCGATATGATGTATGGCAAGAATAGCCATGAGGGCAAAGGTGATTTCCGTATTCCTACCATACTGAAACGTATTGATATACAGACCATACTATTCTTCCTCGGTATCCTCCTCGCTGTTGCCGCTTTACAAGAAGCAGGTATATTGGGCGATGTAGCACATTGGCTCGATGTCAAACTCCATAATATCTATATCATCGATGTGATTCTTGGTCTACTTTCTTCTATTGTAGATAATGTTCCACTCGTAGCAGCATCTATCAGCATGTATCCTTTACATACTGCAGCAAGTATTCCAGCTGGCCCGGAATATCAATATCTGATGCACTTCGTTCAAGATGGTACATTCTGGGAATTCCTTTCTTACTGTGTCGGCGTTGGTGGAAGTATCTTCATCATTGGTTCTGCAGCCGGTGTAGTCGTTATGGGATTGGAGAAAATGAACTTCGTATGGTATATGAAGAAAATTTCTCTTATCGCTCTTGCCGGTTATCTGGCAGGTGCTGCAACATACGTTCTTGAGGTCATCCTCTTTAAGGGAGGTTTATAAGATATATGGGGCTTATAAAGTTTATAAAGCATATAAGCCCCATCAACTCAATCAAACTAACAAACTAATCGGTCAAGACAATGAAAAAGTATAGTATTTATTTAGTAATCGCCTTTGCAAGTATCTGTTTGTTGACTAGTTGCTCACAAAAGAAGAGCAATGCAGAAGTTCAGAAACCTGTTGCTGGCGAACAGAGCAAAACAGAGAAAGACTTGAAAGCGGCCATAGATGGCGAGGCTACTGCCAGTGCCAAATATGAAGCATACGCCAAGAAAGCAGGTGAAGAAGGATTGGTGCAAATAGAAGCTCTCTTCAAAGCAACGTCGAAAGCAGAGTCAATTCATAAAAAGAATCATCTGCATGCCCTCTTTTTGGTTAGTGGTATCAAAAGATACAAGCCGAATATCGAGAAGTTTGATATCAAATCTACTGCTGAGAATCTGAAAGCAGTAATTGAAGGTGAGAAATACGAATCGAAAACAATGTACCCGACCTTCATTGCCGATTCTAAAAGTGAATTTGAAGATGATGCTGTTCTCTCATTCAAATTTGCGATGAGTGCAGAGAAGAATCATGCCAAACTTTATTCTGAGGCTTTAGCCAAAATCAAGAGTCCGAAGAAACTACAGTCGGTATACTATGTTTGTCCTGTTTGTGGCAATGTTTATGCCGGCAAACCATCGGCAGTATGCGAACTCTGTGGTACTCCCGCATCGAAATTCATTAAATTCAGTATATAAGTCAAAGCCAACTTTTCGGATAGCACTAATATCCGAAAAGTTGTTTTGCTTTCTGCATACCTTCTATAATTGACACCCCAAAGGGACAATTCTTTTCACATCGTCCACAAGCAATACACTCACCGGCATGGTGAACCAATAACTTATAATGTTCGCGAACCGTCTCAGGTATCTCGTTCTGAGCAACACACAAATTATAGTACTTATTGACCGAAGCAATATCAATACTCACCGAGCAAGGAGCACAATGACCGCAATACATGCAATGCCCTTTCCAAGTGAACTTATCCATACCACTGATAGCCGAAGCATAATCTTTCTGCAACTTATCGGCACTGCACCATTCTAGCGCAGCATCTATTTCTTCGTTGCTCTTGCAACCCACCATCACAGCAGCTACTGCGGGACGAGTGAGTGCATACTCTATACACTGCGAAGGAGTAAGTGCCTTACCGAAAGGAGAATTTTGTTCACTCAATATATCTCCTCCTCCATATACTTTCATCACATCAATACCTACTCCTCTACTCTCACAAAGTTCGTAGAGCCGTTCGCGTTGCGGATCGATATTCTGCAACGAATGTTCGTAATTCTCGTCTTTCCATAGGTCTTCACAATCTTCGCTTGCCGGTTGCATATCATAGCAAGGATTGATAGAGAACATCAACACGTCAATCAGCCCACTCTGTACTGCCATCAGGGCAACTTGAGGATTATGACTGCTCATACCTATATAACGAATACGACCTTCCTTCTTTAATTGTTGAGCATACTTGATAATTTCGCCATCAAACACACGGTGATAATCTCTCTCATCATCAACATAATGAATCATACCGACATCTATATAATCGGTCTGCAACAATCTGAGCATATCTTCAAACGCAATCTGAGTTTTCTTCAAATCACGAGAACGAAGATATTGACCATTCTCCCATGTACTACAAAGATGACTTTGTAGAATGAATCTGTTGCGGCGCCCTAGCAGAGCTTCGCCGAGATTGGCGCGAAGCTGGGGATTGGACGAATAGATATCCATAAAATTGATGCCTTTAGAGATGGCATAATCCATCTGAGAGGTTACTTCAGATACGCTCTTACCCACAAAGCCTTCACAACCAAGAGCAATGGCACTCACTTCGAGAGCAGTATTTCCTAAACGACGATATTCCATAGTGTTGAATTTCTTAATGTATCGATACTGCAAAGTTAGCAGATTCTTCGGCATTAGCCTGTATATTAATTACGGAATGTACAACCATTTTTACAGAACCAAAAAAAGGTGCGACTCATCGAGCCACACCTTTATTATATATGATATACTGAATATCTTATTTGTTGTCGTTAGAATCCGGAGCCTTATCAATCAAATCCATGAACTGATCAAGTTTAGGAGTGATGATAATCTGTGTACGACGGTTACGTTGTTTGCCAAGCTCTGTATTGTTGGTAGCAATAGGATTGTATTCACCACGACCTGCAGCTGTCAAACGTTTAGGATCTACACCATATTGATTTTGCAAAGCCTGAACTACAGAAGAAGCACGCAATGTACTCAAATCCCAGTTGTTACGAATGTTCTGGCGAGAGATAGGTACATTATCGGTGTTACCTTCGATAAGCACATCATAGTCTTTGTAGTCGGTGATAATTTTTGCAATCTTACTCAATGTCTCACCTGCTCTGTCGTTAATCTCATAGCTACCCGACTTATAGAGCATATTATCTGCCAATGAGATATAAACTACACCTTTCAGTACTTTGACATCAACTTCCTTCAATTCATCATTGCTCAACGAGCGAGTCAAGTTATTGGTAAGAACCATATTGAGAGAATCACTCTTACTCTTTGTTTCAACCAATTGTTTGATGAACTTATTGGATGCATTGATTTCATCTACTAACTTCGAGATATTGATATTACCCTGAGAGTTCTGTTGCAAGCTCTTATCGAGCGAACCTTGGAGAGCGGCATACGAAGCACGAAGTTCTTCATTGGTACGACGAGCTTCTGCTAGACGATCTTCCAAACTCTTAACTTTGGTACGATACTCCGCTATTTGAACTTGAGCATCTTGATACGATTTCTGTAAACCATTGTAATCAGCTTGTAGACCTGTAAACTGTTTCTTACTGACACAGCTGGTAAAAGATAAGCCGACCATCAGAATAGACAACACAATAATACTACGTTTCATAATCATTGGTTTTAATTTGTTATTAATTTTATTCATTTTTCAACGCACTTTTAAATAATTGATGGTGCAAGATACATATTTTCTTTTTAAAATTGTTACTTCATTATTATAAAGTAACAATCTATTAGATTATTTGCTACCTTTGGGGCATCCTTTAACAATTAAATGGCAAATAATGGGATTAATTATTGGTATAGACGTAGGTGGAAGTACAACAAAGATAGTTGGACTGGATCATGATACGATAAAGTCTCCGATGTTTATCACAGCAGCCGACCCTGTGACCTCTTTATTCGGTGCTTTCGGAAAATACGTCTACGACAACGGATTTAAACTATCAGATATTGAGCAAGTGATGCTCACCGGTGTGGGAAGTGCTTATATTGAAGGACCGCTCTACGGACTGCCAACTCAAAAAGCCGATGAATTTGTTTCAGACGGATTGGGAGCACGCTACAATACCAATCTGAAAGATCTGATGGTGGTCAGTATGGGCACCGGTACTTCTTACGTCAAGGTGACAGGCAAAAGTATCAAACATATTGGAGGTATCAGTATTGGAGGAGGCACATTGCAAGGCCTCTCATTATTATTGCTCAAGACAAGAGACTTTGCCAAGATTTGCGAATTGGCAGAACAAGGAGATGTGTCGCACATCAATCTTCAAATCAGAGATATTTGTAGTCATCATCTGGAGGGATTGCCACTCGATGCCACAGCATCCCTATTCGGCAAACTCTCCAATAGCAATGCCCGCGAAGAAGATATTGCTTTAGGACTAATATATATGGTATTGCAAACCATCGGTTCTTCGGCAGTTCTTTCGGCACTCAATTCGGATATCAAAGACTTCGTACTCATTGGCAATCTCACCAAGTTTCCGCAGTGCAAAGAGATTTTTCCTTTTATGGAGCAGATATATAATGTCAAATTTCATATTCCCACATTTGCTGAATTCAGAACGGCTTTAGGCGCCGCTCTCGTCTACCACAACAACAAATTATGAAAGAGAAAGAAGAACAATACCACCTGTTGCTCAAACAAGCCCAGGCATTCATTGAGGGAGAAACCGACTGTATAGCCAATATGGCAAATATCTCAGCATTGATCAAAGATACTTTCCACTTCTGGTGGGTAGGATTCTACATTGTCAGAGATACAGAATTGGTACTCGGTCCGTTTCAAGGGCCAGTGGCTTGTACCCGGATTGGCTACGGAAAAGGAGTTTGCGGAACAGCTTGGAAAGAACAGCGCACTATCATCGTACCCGATGTAGAGCAGTTTCCAGGACATATCGCCTGCAGTTCAGCTTCACGCTCGGAAATAGTAGTTCCCATCTGGCAGAATAATAAGGTGACAGGAGTCATCGATATTGATAGTGAGTATCTCAATACCTTTGATGATATCGATGCACGATATCTAGAGCAACTCGCGGGATTGGTCAAAACGAAAGATTGAAATAGAACCTCGGAGACGTTCCATATCACTCATTTTCTCTCATTTGTTCTGCGTCCGACTCATCGCGACGCATTCTATCTTCTATACTGTCATCTTCGGGGTCTTGATACTGAAAGTTGTCTGCACGATATTTATCATAAGGCACAGACTGTTGAGAGTCGTCCTTATTCTTATCTGAAAGCGGCGAATGTATTGCAGCATAGATAAGAACAAGAGCAACAAGTATTATTATAATCCAAAAAATGACTGCAAGCATGGCATTATTGGAAAAAGACGGTATGACAAAAGTTATTTAACGATGGTAATATTGACGGCATTCATTCCTCGTTTACCTTTTTCGAGTTCGAATGTCACTTTATTATCTTTATCAATTCCGGCAGGAGCGTTCGATATATGGAAGAAGTATTTGTCCACACTACCTAGTTCTTTAATAAAGCCAAAGCCTTTCTCGGCATTAAAGAACTCTACAATACCTTTCTTAATAGGATCTTCTTCTACCTCTTCTTTCTTTGGAACAGATACTTCAATGCTATCGGCACTGATCTCTTCATTTTCATTCAATTCGGGTGGAGTATCGGTAATGTTTCCATTAGCATCGACATAAGCTATCATATCGTCGAACGAAGACGTTCCACTCGCTTTACGTTCTTCTTTACGTTTTTGTTTCTCGAGACGTTTACTTTGTTTTCTTTTCTCTAATTCTTTTTTGTTTGATGATATTGCTGATCTACTCATATAAATAAATTAATAATAAATTGATGGCTCAACCGCCACTTTACAAAGGTAGTGAAATTAATCCAAGTTTTGAGCTTTTTAAACAGAATAATCTATTTATAACGCAAATAATAGTTATATTTGTAATTTATATGAACCAAAAACAAAGAAACAATAGCCTTATGAAACATAAATTATTGGTAATCGATGTCGATGGAACTCTTCTCAATAGTAACAAGGAGATTAGCAAACGAACTCTATATACACTCCGCAATGTACAGCAGACAGGAGTAAAGATTGTGATTGCTTCGGGCAGACCGACCTACGGACTGCTTGATATTGCCAAGCAATTGGAACTGGATAATTATGGTGGCTTCATCTTGTCGTACAACGGCTGTCAGATTATCGATGCCCGCACTCATGCCGTGATATTCGAGAAACGCATCAATCCGGAAAACATTGCTTATCTGGAGAAGAAATCTAGAAAAAACAATTTTGCTATCTTCACTTACAAAGAAGATACGATTATCACAGATTCGCCCTACAATCTTCATATTCAGGCAGAAGCTCGACTCAACGGAATGAAAATAGTTCATGAACCGGAGTTTTCTATCGCAATAGATTTCGAACCATGCAAATGTATGTTGGTCAGCGATGACGAGCAGGCCCTCACCGGACTAGAAGAACATTGGAAACGCCGGCTGGCTGGTTCTCTCGATGTGTTCCGTTCCGAGCCCTACTTCCTCGAAGTTGTTCCGCCTCAGATAGACAAAGCCAACTCTCTTGGAGTATTGCTCAAACAATTGGATATCGAAAAAGACGAAGTTGTAGCGATAGGTGATAGTGTCTGCGATGTTTCGATGATACAGTTGGCCGGATTGGGAATTGCCATGGGCAACGCCCTCGAATCGGTGAAACGTTGTGCCGACTTCACCACTGCCAGCAACGACGACGACGGTGTGGCTTTGGCAGCAGAAAAATTGATTCTAAGCGAAATACATATTGCCGATGTCTCTCTCGATCAACTCAACGAACGGTCGGAAAAAACGTTGATGGGCAACCTGGGTATCATCTACACTTTCGTTTCTAACGACAGAGTAGAAGCTACAATGCCCGTCGATTATCGTACTCGCCAGCCTTTCGGCATTCTTCATGGAGGCGCCACTTTGGCACTTGCCGAAACCGTCGCGGGACTCGGTTCGATGGCCATCTGCGCAACCGACGAAGTAGCGGTAGGAATGCAGGTCAGCGGCAATCATATTTCTTCGGCTCACGAAGGAGATACCGTCAGAGCAGTTGGAACAATTGTTCACAAAGGCCGCACCTCTCACGTCTGGAATGTAGATATCTTCACTTCTACCGGCAAACTGGTATCGTCCATCCGCGTAGTGAACAGCATTATGAAAAAACAATGAATAAGGGAAAACAAAACAACCATACCATTATAGAGCATCTGCTCAAGAGCAATACACCTTTTGCAGCCTGGCGCATACCGGGAGAAAAGGTCTTTCATATCGTTCAACAATCAATAGGTGAAGTGAGTCTGCTTCATGACATCAGCGAACTGGATGGGCAGCAAGGTTTCGTTGTCGCTCCATTCAAGATAGACAGCCAGCACCCCATCGTGCTGATAAAGCCTAGGCGAAGCAATGATATCATGACGCTTTGTAACAATGAAAAGATAGATTTTCTTGCTGCCAAAGTGCTTTCGGGCGAAAAGACTACAGAATCGCCATGCAATCCGTCTTATTCCGAGCATTTCGATTTATTTATCGAAGCGCTCAATAGTAGAGAGTTCGACAAACTGGTCTTGTCTAGATGCAATGTGTCGGCAAATGACGATAGCATCTCTCCCACCGAGATATTCTATGCAGCTTGTCGAAACTATATTCATTCTTATACTTACATCTGCTACACGCCCCAAACCGGAATCTGGATAGGCAGCAGTCCCGAGATTCTGCTTTCCGGAAGTCAGGAACTTTGGCGCACTGTGGCACTGGCGGGCACTCAACGAATGATCGACGGCAACCTGCCACAGCAATGGGACGAGAAGAATAGAAAGGAACAAGAATATGTAGCCTCTTATATTCGGCATACCTTGCGACTTGCCGAGATAGAATACATCGAAAAAGACCCCCAACCCGCCTTTGCCGGTTCGCTGGCCCATCTCAAAAGCAATTTCTATTTCGCTATCGACAATCCTTCCAAGGTATACGAAGTACTCAAGATGCTTCACCCCACACCTGCCGTTTGCGGTCTGCCCAAAAACAAGGCCTACCAATATATATTAGATAACGAAGGCTACGACCGAAGTTATTATTCGGGCTTCATCGGCTGGCTCGACCTCGAAGGACAGACCGACTTATATGTCAACTTGCGTTGCATGAACATCTCGGCTGCCGAAGTAAAACTCTACGCCGGAGGCGGACTACTCTCGTCTTCCAATAAAGAAGATGAATGGCAAGAGACAGAAAACAAACTGCAAACCATGCGGCGACTCATTAATACCCCAATATAGTAATATATGTATTCCGATAAGAAAAATATTCTTCAGCTGGTGTCGCTGCTCAAAGCACACAAAGTGACCGATGTTGTCGTCTGCCCGGGCAGCCGCAATGCTCCTATTGTCCATACGCTCACCAACTGCGAAGCGTTTCATTGTTATACCATGACCGACGAACGCAGTGCTGGATTTTTTGCCATCGGACTGGCACTCAATAAAGGAAAGGCAGTCGCTGTGTGCTGCACATCAGGCTCAGCATTGCTCAATCTTCATCCTGCCGTTGCCGAGGCCTTCTATCAGAACATCCCGTTGGTAGTGATTTCTGCCGACCGTCCCGCGGCATGGATAGGCCAGATGGACGGACAAACGTTGCCGCAGCCCCGAGTATTCGGCACACTGGTCAAAAAGTCGGTCGACCTGCCCGAAATTCATTCTGCCGAAGACGAATGGTATTGCAACCGGCTCATCAATGAAGCACTGCTCGAGACGTCTCACCACGGCAATGGTCCGGTACATATTAATATACCTCTATCCGAACCGCTTTTCGAGTTCAACACACCCGATATTCCCGAAGTGAGAGTCATCAAAAGAGGAATGTCTTTCGAGGCACTGACCCGCCGTTACGAAAAGACATTGATTATTATAGGACAGACGAGCACCCTTTGTTCCCGCAGTGCAACGTATCTGCCGGCTTCTTACTTCAAAAGATTCGCTATCTTTGCCGAGCATTTGTATTCGGGCAACGAATTGAAAGGCGACGATGCACCGATTACCAATTTCGATGCTATACTCTATGCCATGACTCCTGAAGAAAGACAAGCCATGGCGCCCGATCTGGTCATTACCCTCGGCGGGCATATCGTATCGAAAAGGCTCAAACAATATATCCGGAAGTTTCCACCACGAGAGCATATCCATATCTCGCCGTCGGGCGATGTGGCTGATGTGTTCTGCTCCCTCACCACTGTGCTGGAAGAAGACGAGATGGAAGTGCTGCAATATCTCTACGAAAGAGTATATCTCACAGATTCTGACTACCGTATGCAATGGAAAAAGCTTTCCGATACTATCGTCGAACCGTCTTTCGCCTATTCCGAAATGGCAGCCATCGGCCAATTCATCAAATCGATGCCAGAACATAGTTCTCTGCATCTTGCCAACAGTTCGACAGTGCGCTATGTCCAACTTTTCAAACTGAAAAGTTCGGTCACCGTATGCTGCAACCGCGGCGTGAACGGTATAGAAGGCTCGCTCTCTACCGCCATCGGCTATGCATCTGCCGAACCCGACAAACTGAACTTCGCTATTATCGGCGATTTGAGCTTCTTCTATGATATGAATGCACTATGGAACGGCAACTATGGTCCCAACATCCGCATCATGCTGCTCAACAATGGTAGCGGCGAGATATTCCACTCACTCCCTGGACTCGAAATGACCGATAACTCTCGCAGAGCTATCACTGCCACTCATGCTACTTCGGCAAAGAGCTGGAGCCAGGAGCGGGGCTTCTTATATATTAAGGTAGAAAGCGAAGAAGATTTGCAGAAGGCGATAGAAGTGTTCTGCCAAGACATGGCACTCAACAAGCCCGTGCTGATGGAAGTCTTCACCGATGCTGCAACCGATGTGAAACTGCTCAAAGATTATTATCATCAACTAAAAAATAAATAAATCGTATGTCAACAAAAAGAGAATGGAAAACCATTAAAGAGTACGAAGATATACTCTTCGACTTCTATAACGGCATTGCCCGCATCACCATCAACCGTGAGCGCTACCGCAATGCTTTCACCCCCACTACAACAGCCGAGATGGGCGATGCCATGACGATATGCCGCAACGACCAGCGCATCAATGTCATTGTACTTACCGGTGCCGGTGACAAAGCATTCTGTT
>DAIUBN010000051.1:0-16402 GCA_036846645.1 Bacteroidaceae bacterium
AGTTAATCAATTATATCAAAGCCACAGTAAGGTATCAATGCTTTAGGAATCTTGATACCCTCGGGTGTCTGGTTGTTCTCGAGAAGAGCTGCAACAATACGTGGCAAGGCAAGAGCCGAACCATTCAATGTATGGCAGAGTTCGATCTTCTTGCTGTCGGCGGCAGCACGATAACGACATTTCAAACGATTGGCCTGATAAGTCTCGAAATTAGATACCGAGCTAACTTCCAGCCAACGTTTCTGAGCCTCGCTATACACTTCGAAATCGAAGCACAAAGCAGAAGTGAAACTCATATCGCCACCACAAAGACGAAGAATACGATAGGGCAACTCAAGTTTGAGCAATAAGCCTTCTACATGATCCAACATCTCTTTGAGAGAAGCATAAGAATGTTCGGGTTTATCGATACGAACCAATTCTACCTTAGAGAACTCATGCAGACGATTCAGTCCACGAACGTCTTTACCATAAGAACCGGCTTCGCGACGGAAACATTCTGTATAAGCGCAATTCTTGATAGGCAGATCTTTCTCGTCGAGAATCACATCGCGGTAGATATTGGTAACAGGTACTTCGGCTGTCGGGATGAGATATAAATCATCGACTTCGCAATGATACATCTGACCTTCCTTATCGGGCAGCTGACCTGTGCCGTAACCAGAATCCTGATTGACTACAGTAGGTGGCATAATTTCAAGATAGCCATCGTTGCGAGCCTCATCGAGGAAGAAGTTGATTAAAGCACGTTGCAAGCGGGCACCTTTTCCTTTATATACCGGGAAACCGGCTCCACTAATCTTTACGCCCAAATCGAAATCAATAATATCGTATTTTTTGGCCAATTCCCAATGTGGAAGTGGATTTTCGGGAAGAACAGTATTCTGTCCGCCCATCTTCTCTACCTTATTATCTTCGGCACCGAAGCCTTCGGGTACACTTTCATGAGGAACATTAGGAATGGTATATAGCAAGTTGCGCATCTCGGTAGCAGCCTTTTCCATCTGATCTTCGAGCGACTTACTTAAATCTTTGAATTCAGAAACCTCTTTGCGAATAGAAGCTGCCTCGTCTGCCTTACCTTCTTTCATCAACTGTCCAATCTGTTTGGCAAGCACTTTAGACTTAGCCAGATTGTTGTCCAATTGTTTTTGTGAATTGCGGCGTACGTCATTCAGTTCGATAACTTTTGCAATAGCTTCTTTAGCGTTTTTGAAATGCTTTTTCTCCAGACCTTTAATGATCAGGTCTGTATTCTCTGTGATTTGTTTAATGGTAAGCATATATATTTATGTTTTTGAATTCGTTGTTTTATAATAAGTTGCAAATTTACTGCAACCTGACCGCTTTAGCAAAAATAATTCTACTTTTCTTTGCTAATTAACGTGAGTATGATATTATTATCTACCTACTTCATTCTTATTATCACAACATTAATCTTTCTTTGCCCACCAGACATCAGTGCCCATCGTATCTGGTCCACCGAGAAGATTATCGACAGCAGCGTTATAGTTTGATGTATTGTCGGTTCGCTCCAGCTGAGGATAAGCCAGTCGGCGCGCCATACGTTCAGTAGAGACCTTGCCCCCACTCAGATTGACTTGAACTTTCATCAACCTCGGATAGCCCGTACGGCGATATTCTGCCCAAGCTTCCAAACCGAGAGGAAAATTGGCAATCCACTTCTGAGTAATGATGCGTTCGAGATTTGTTTTGAAAGGAGCCGTCTCATCCCACTTGATAGTGATGGTTGGAGCAGTTCCGGCATAAGAAAAGCTCGAATTGACAGGGTCTACATATAATAAAGGAGTACTCGTCGCATCGGTCAGATAAGCATCGGCGCCACTTGCCCCCCATTGGCGAAACGATAATCGGATACCATCATTGTAGAATCCTTCGGCAGCAGTAGAAGCCGACGAACTCGGTGTTCCCATATTCCATCCCCGAAGTGCTCCTTCGGCACGAAGGAAAGCTGTTTCGGCAGCATTCATCCAAAGCACTTTAGAATCGATAGAGACTACCATACTGGAATATTGTTTGATGGTATTCCCTCCCGGAATCTGAATGCCGGAGCGCAACCCGATATAATTGTTGATACTGATTGAATCGAAAGTCGATTCGGTGAAATAATAAAGTCGGCGAGGATCGTTATAACCATTCATATAAGAAGTAATATCTGCCGAAACTTTCGAATCGCCACTATTATAGTCGTACATGATGACTCTGAAAGGATTGCTTCTCGTCACTGCCATATAAGCATTGTCGTCGTTGGAAGTGATAACGCCAATATTATGAGAGACGGCCTCTTCTGCCCATTGTTTTGCTGTAACAGCATCTACATTGGATATTCTTAAAGCCATTCGAAGTTTCAAAGAATTGGCATACCTTATCCACTGAACTACATTGCCGGAATATACCTTATCGCAATTCGAATTGAAATTCTTATTCAGATTTACAGTTAGTACCTTTATCGCTGTATCCAGTTCTTTATACATCTCGTTGTAGACTTGTTGCTGAGAATCGTAAGGAGCTGTGATGCTTCCGTCCGCCCCGATTTGAGAATAGGGTATCGGACCATAAATATCGGTAATGCGCTGCATCGCTGTCACCTTAATAATATCGGCTACCGCCAAAGGCACCACATCTGTTGTAGCATCGCTCACCTGGGCTCGACGGATGAAGATAGCGGGAATTACATCATTAAAAGGTACCCTGCTCCAATGTTCCTCCGGATTGTATGTTGCAAAGTTCTTCCCATTAAATCCACTATTTGAATCGGCCATATAGCCACCAAAAGAACCACCTAGCAAACACTCTACAAACTGATTGGTATTGACATCAAGAGGAATGACCCAACCTTCCATACCTACCAATGCCGAGCTAAGCAGATAGCTGTCGCGCTGCATTTCATCCTTGGTAGCATCGTATGGATTGGTATTGTAAGAATCATAGCCCGCAGTGCAAGCAGCGAGTGATAACGCCAAAGCGAAGACAGAAACGATATACCTTATTATATGACCATTCATTCCATTCAAAATTTTAATTTCATAGCGAATCCAATATTCCGAGTATTTGGAGTCATAAAATTGTCTATTCCTGGATAGTAGTTGCCGGTAGTCGCTACTAATTCAGGATCAAAAGGTGCTTTGCAGTAAATCATCCACAAATTACGACCAACAAGAGATAACGACAGTTCGGCAATACCCCATAGTTTATCTTTTGAGAAAGTATAGCCTATTCTAGCTTCTTGCAACCTGATGTTGGTAGCACTATAAGTATAAAATTGAGGAATGCCACTCTTCCCTCCTATCGTCGAATACCAGACTTCGGGATCTATCTTATCTTGGCCATTGACCAACACATAGCCTCTGTCGCGAGCTATTGCAGTTTCTTCCGAAACGCCATAATCATCCATTGCAGCCTGAGTAGCCGAATAAGCGATACCACCAAAGCGGGCTGCCAACATAAAATCGAGCGAGAAATTCTTCCAACTAATCTTATTCTGCCACGACATATTACTCTTTGGGAAAACACTCCCCAAATTGATTGCGTTTACAGAATTGTCGGTATAAACTCTTCCGGCAGCATCAACATAAATAGTTCCATCCGAAGTGCGTTGAAGGTCGGACAAAGAATAAAGATCGCCCAGTGTTCCGCCTTCTTTGAGTATAAAATGAGCTTGAGAGAGTCCACCCACATCCAGTTTATTCTTATTAATAATAGCACCGGTTTCGGGATGAACATAATCTCTTACCAATTCTAATATCTTATTTCGGTTGGCACTGAAGATGTAGTTGCTGGATAATCCCCAATCTCCCCATTTACCTTTATAGCCAACGGCCAGTTCGATACCCTGGTTGCGGACACTGCCTGTCTGAACATACAAAGTAGAATAGGCAGAAGAAACAGATATCGAAGGGTCGAACGTCTGATTGTAAGTCCGAGCATGATACAAAGTGAGATCAAAATTAATATGATTCCAAAGAGAAGCCATAAGTCCCACCTCGAAAGTATTTGTCTTTTCGGGTTTCAAATCAGAGAGCGGATAATTGCTTTTTGTAGTCCATTGTTGCAAAGCGCTATCCCACTCATAAGTAGAATTGGCCAAGAAGCGTGGAAAAGGTAATCCGATAGAAGCATAAGATGCTCTCAGTTTCAAAAAGTTCACCGCTTTAGGTAGATGAAAGATGTTAGAGAGAATTAAAGAGGTTCCCACCGAACTATAAAAGAATGAATGGCGCTGCGAATAGGTACCAGCCAATTGAGAAGGCCAATCATTTCGGCCTGTCAAAGTAAGATAATAAGCACCTTTATATCCCAATTCAACATTAGCAAAGAGCGACTTGGTTTGGTCGTGATAACCACTCTGTGTCTTTTTAATCAAATTATTATCGAGCTGATAGATATCGAATTTATTGGATATGAGATCTTCTCGAATAGGTCCTCTGACTTCAAGAATATCTTGCGTCACATTCGAAAGTGAGACACCGACATTGGCCTGGAGAGACAAATCACTCGTCAATTGATGATTGATATTGGCCATCATATCACCATAAAACTGTCTGTTCTTTGTTGCATTGATACCATAATATCCTTTGCTAGATCCTTCGGTAAGAGTAGTATTAGAAGAAGCATAAAGCCTGATATCATAATCATTGTTCTCATTATCCATCTGAACGCGCCCCGTCAGATTGAGCCAGTTATTGACCTGATAGTTCAATCCGGCATTGAGGATATACCTATCGCGTTTGTTCTGACGGAGATTACGATAATTAATCCAATACGGATTCTGACCGGTAAATTCGTTGAGTTCTTGCGGCCAATACTGAATTGAAATGCCTCGCTGCTCGTCATATCGCTCATAATGCTTAATTTGATTCCAGTCATCCCCTCTAGGAAATAAATAAGCAGAGACCAGAGGATTAGAATAAATGCCTTGATTCACCATATTCAAGTCATTCTGCTTGACATACATCGCACCGAGATCCAACTGCATCTTATCATCGAGCAGAGAAGTTGTATTGCGAAATGTTATGTTGTAGCGATTATAATCATTGTTGGGAATGATTCCGGCAGAATTGAGCATATTTGCCGACAGATAGGTCTTATTCTTTTGATTCCCTGTTGACAAGGAGATACCCTCACTAGCTACTACACCGGTTCGCAGATAGTCTTTCGAAGGAGAATAGCCCCGATTTTGAGAGCCCGACAGTAACGAGCCCCAACTTTTGTCGAGTGTACCGGTATTGAGCCGACTACCCGTTCCGTATTTATTCTGAAATTTAGGCAAAACAAAAGCATTCAAAAAATCTGTGTTTTGAGTAATAGTCAGTTCGGTCTTTCCAGAAGTTCCCTTCTTGGTGGTAATGACAATAGCGCCATTGGCAGCACTACTACCATACAGTGCAGCGGCAGCACCACCGGTAAGTACCGATAACGATTCGATATCTTCGGGATTGATGTCGGCAATAGCCTCTGTAGCCCCCTTAGAGCTGAATTCTGTTTCACCAACATCATTAAGATTGAACATCGGGATACCATCTATTACATAAAGTGCATTGCTCGATTGCTGAATAGCTTTCACACCTCTCATCACTACCTTACAAGCTCCGCCGATACCCGATGAAGAAGCATTGATAGTAACACCCGCTACTTTGCCAGCTAGAGAATTGATGAAGTTGGCATCTTTATTATCAGTAAATTCTTCATTATCCAACTTCTGAACATTGTAACTCAATGCCTTTTGAGACCTCTTTATACCCAATGCCGTAACAACCACCTCGTTGATGAGCCTACTCTCTTCGTTGAGTACAACATTGACCAATCCGCTATGAAATAATGTAGAAGCTTCTTTTGTTCGATAACCGACATAAGAATAGACTAAACGAGGATGAGGAATCTCGGATACCACAACATATCTTCCTTCGGCATCAGTCACTGTTCCTTTTGTCGTTCCCCTCACTTGGATACTGACCCCTTGCAACGGATTGCCTTGAGCATCGGTCACTCTTCCTGTTACGGTAAACATTCGCTGTTCTTGAGGAGTGGTAGAAGATTTGGCTACTTCTTTTTGAGAAAGATAGATAACCTTGCCTACTACCTTATATAAGATATTTTTCCCTTCGAAAAGCCGGTCTAATAGCTGATTTATATTTACTTTTTTCACCTTTACCGCATTGACCGGCATTGATGACATATTATCATTATAGAAGAATTGATAATTGGAGTGAGAAGTAATTTGCTTGACGGCAGTTTCGAGTTTTACAGATTTGATAGATACAGACATCTGGGCAAAACAATTCGAGCCCAATAATACCAATAGCATAGCTATCAGCACTACTCGAAGTTCAGAAAAGAAGTGTCTGTGTCTGTATTTCCTACAAATCAGCATTAAGGCGATACCGTTAATTGATTATTGCGTGGCAAATTTAAAACAAAACTAGAGTATTTGAAAACAATCCTCCTTATTTTATTATAAATTAGTCCTTATTCTTCAAATAAATATGACGACCTGATATACTATATTTTAATGGTACGGTATAAGTGAGTGCCGAGAGTACCGAATCAATAGAGTTGCTCTGTTTGATGGCTCCAGAGTAAGTCATATTCATATCGATATGGGCATCAAAAGAGAAATCCACATCATAGAAACGAGATAGAATGGCAGCAATATCTTTTACGTTGACATTTCTCAAAGGAATCATTCCATTATGCCATACAGCTTCCAAATCGGCATTTACTCTTTGCGCTTCTATCTGATGAGATTTGGCATTGAGCACCACCTTCTGACCAGGAGTAATGATAATGCTACCCTCGTTATTATTGCCTGTTGCCTGAACTTTACCTTCAATAAGTGATACTTCGGCAAGATTGTCACCTTTCTGCGTATTGAAATCGAATGTTGTGCCCAGTACCTTCACATCGAGCAATTTACTACTTACAATAAATGGTTGATGAGGATTCTTAGTCACTTCGAAATAGGCTTCACCATTCAATTCTACATTTCTTTCATCACCATTGAATTGCTTAGGATATTTAATAGAAGCATGCTTATTGAGCCAAACTTTCGTACCGTCGGGCAAAACAATATTCTTCACCCCTGTTGTAGCCTGAGCAACGACAAGCTCTTCTTTGCTACCGTTGAAATGATCGAAAGTCCAGTAACCAGCTATACCGACAAGCAGAACAATAACAGCAATAGCGGCATATTTCAGTAAAGACGAAATACGGAAAGAGCGGTGTTCGGTAGATTTCTCTACTTCTTCAGACGTTTCAATAGCACTAATACGATTCATCAATCGTTTCTCGGCATCTTCCATCCGAGATTTATCATCGTAGACAGAAAAACGTCCCAGATGATAAAGCTCCTCCATCTTAAACAGACGTTGGGCGTTATCTTCCGACTGGGACATCCACTCCAATATCTGAGCAGCTTGCTCTTCGGTACACTTTCCGAGCAAGTAATCCTTTAATATGTCATCGTTCAGTTCTTTCATTCTTTTTCTGCGTTCATATTTAGAACAATCCAATCTGCAAAAACCCTTACTACTTTAACAAAAATAACAAGAAGATTAGTATTAAATCACCTAATCGTTGTCGCAAAAACTTTAGAGCCCTATAAATATGGACTTCCACCGTCTTCACCGAGAGTTGGAGCGATTCGGCAATCTCCTTATTCTTCTTATCTTCCAGATAACTCATCTTAAACACTTCCCTACATTTATCGGGAAGTTCTTCGATAGCAGCACCAATCTGCGCCCTCAATTCCTTATTTTCAATATTGTTGAGTGTATCGTTGTTCTCCGGTCTATAGAACAAAGCCCTTTCCTGTTCGAGTTGCTGAACAGACTCGGCATAGTTCTGAGTGATAGAACGATGCTTCAACACATTGAGCGAGCGAGTATAAACGGTGCGATAAAGAAAAGCGCGGATATGGTCTTCATCGGTTATTTCTTCCCGACGTTTCCAATACTCTACGAAAGTATCCTGCACTACATCTTCGGCTTCTTCATCACCTACAATGCGTGCAGCATAGAACAACGTTTGAGAATAGTATTTTCTGAAAACGTTTTGAAATTCAGTATTGGTCACGGTCATTATTTATACTTGCTCTATACCTTAATATATATAGCATCCAAAATCTCTGCAAAATTAGAAGTTTTACTTCGCTCTACCAAATGTTTACATATCTTTCATGATTCAGATATCCATATAATAAAAGACTATCTTTATTCTATTTCTTAATGAAAGTTAAATATCGAATATATGATAAGTATTTTATTTTTCTCGGTTGTGTAGTTTATGTAGAGCAGACAATAAGTATAATGTTTAAAGCTCTATACATTTGATTAGCAAAAAATATAATAGAATGAAGAACTTAACACCGAATCAAAACCATATTAATAATGTATTGTCAAGATACATTAGAACAACCGATATAATCAAAATCACTTTATAGAAAACAAACATGTTTATGTTATTAATTTGAATCCTTAAAATTTAAAGCAATGAGGAAAAGAAAGAATCTTTTTTTGCTCTCCACGAGAGCGTGTTTGACTATGCTTCTGATGCTTTTTGCTGTTTCAGCATTTGCCCAGAATATTGTAGTCAAGGGTTCCGTAAAAGATGCTACCGGCGTACCGGTCATCGGAGCTAATGTGCGCCAGCAAGGTGCTAGTTCGGGAGTGATAACCGACATGAACGGTTATTATTCAATCAACTGTTCTGCAAAAGCCGTTCTAGAATTCTCTTATATTGGCTATGCAACACAGAAAGTCCAAGTCAATGGTCAGAAAACTATCAATGTAGTACTGACTGATGATACACACCAATTGAATGAGGTTGTTGTTACAGCTTTGGGTATCAAACGTCAGAAGAGATCTTTGGGTTATTCTACTACCCAGGTGAAAGGTGACGAATTCACTTTAACACGTGACCCGAACATTGGTAACGCCCTCTCTGGTAAGATTGCCGGTGTAAGTGTAGCAGGCAATGCTACTGGTTCTGGTGGTTCTTCTCGTGTTATCATTCGTGGTAATGCTTCTCTTACCGGAAACAATATGCCTCTCTACGTTGTAGATGGTGTTCCTTTCGATAATACCAATCAAGGAAGTGCCGGAACTTGGGGTGGTATGGATATGGGTGATGGTTTGAACAACATCAATCCAGATGATATCGAAAACATCCAAGTATTGAAAGGTGCTGCCGCATCTGCTCTTTATGGTTATCGTGGTGGTAACGGTGCCATCCTTATCACTACAAAATCTGGTAAGAAAGGTAAAGGTATGAGTATTGAATTGAACAACAACTTGACATTCAATTCTATCTACGACCAACGTGACTTCCAGAAAGTATTTGGTCAAGGTAAAGACGGTGTTCGTCCAGCCGACAAACAAGCCGCTTTAGATTCTGAGACAAGCAACTGGGGTGAAGCTCTCGACGGAAAGAAAGCTGTCAACTTCCTTGGCAATGAATACAATTATTCTTATATCAACAACTTTAAGAATTTCTATCGCACCGGTGTCACCAACAATGCTTCTTTAGCTATTAGTGGTTCCGACGAGAAACTGACTTATCGTTTCGGTGTTACAGACTCTTACGAAAAGGGTATTCTTCCTAATTCTTCCAATAGTCAGATTGGTATGAACATGAACACCACATACGATATTCTGAAGAATCTTCACTTCACAGTGAATGCTAACTATGTATTCGAGAAGTTCAATGGTCGTTCCAACTTGTCTGATGGTAACGGTAATACCAATGCATCACTTCTTTGGCATGCCAACTCTTTCGATATTCGTTGGATGGAACGTGGCAATGCAAATTGCAACTGGGGTACAAGCGCTAGCGGTGCAGAGTTGCTCTCTGGTACAAATGTTTACTTCAACAACCCATATTGGTTGCAGTATCGCAAGACCAACGACGCAAAGAGAAATCGTCTGACTGGTTCTATGACATTGAAATGGGATATCACAGACTACCTATATTTACAGGGCGCTGTTCAGCGTGATGGTTACAATCTTGAGTTCAAACAAGTACAGCCTATTGGCGCTGCTGCCGATCCTAATGGTTGGATGTCTGAATATTCAAAGAATTACTACGAAATGAACTACAACTTCTTGCTCGGTTTCGACAAAACATTCGGTGACTGGTCGGTTGGTGCAACTTTCGGTGGTAACAAATTGATCAATACTTACAAGACATACGCTCCTTCTGATGGTGGTCGTCCATTCATCGTAGATGGTTTATGGTCTGTCAACAACCTCGACCCGACTGATACAAGAGCTAAGATTGACTATGCTCGTTATATGGTCAATTCTTTGTACTTCACAGCCGATTTCGGTTGGAAAAACCAATTGTTCTTGAATGTAACAGGACGTAACGACTGGTTCTCTACACTTTCTAAAGACAACAACAGTTATTTCTATCCTTCTGTAACAGCATCTTGGGTATTCTCTGATACCTTTAAGAATAATCTTCCAGAATGGTTCAACTTTGGTAAGTTGCGTGCTTCTTGGGCTATGGCTTCTAACGGAACAAGTGCATACCAGAATTTGATGACTTACAAAGTAGTCAACTATAAGACTAATGGTGTAGGTTCTATTACAGTCAACAACAGTACATATCCTAACGAAGGTTTGAAACCGGTACAGATTTCTGAGAAGGAAGTTGGTTTGAGTCTTGGTTTCTTCAACAACCGCTTGAACTTCGATATGGCTTATTATGTAAAAGATACAAAAGATGATATCGCTCAGGTATCTACATCAAGTGCATCTGGTTTCAGTTCGAAGATTATGAACATTGGTAAGATTCAGAACCAAGGTTTCGAATTTATGGTAGACGCAACACCGGTGAAGAGCAACAACTTCATGTGGAATACAACATTAAACTTCGCTTACAACAAATCTAAAGTTAAATTCTTAGGCGACGGCGTTTCTCGTCTAGCTATCGACGGTGCAACTTCAAGAGTTGGTTCGGTTGGTGTATATAATGTAGTAGGTTCTGCTTATGGCGAAATCATTGGCTACCAATACAAACGTGATGCTCAAGGCAATCTTCTTCTAAAGAACGGTATGCCTCAGAACAATGGCGAACAAGTAAGCCTTGGCAACGGTGTCTACAAATACACTGGTGGTTGGCACAATGCACTGAGCTACAAGAACTTCACACTTTCATTCCTTATCGACTTCAAGTTTGGTGCTAAGTTGTTCTCTGGAACAAACTACTCAGCATATTCAAACGGTCTTCATAAGAACACCTTGCTAGGACGTTCTACTGATGCTCCTACCAAAGCATACGTTTATGCCGGTATCGACGAAGCTACAGGCCAGGCCAATACTACTGCAGTACTTGCACAAAACTATTGGGGCAAAGTTACATCAGAGAATATCGCAGAAGAATTTATGTTTGATGCAAGCTTCATCAAACTGCGTGAACTTTCTTTGAGCTACGAATTCCCGAAAACGATGCTCGCCAAACTGAAAGTAGTAAAAGGACTCAACTTGTCATTGGTTGCTCGTAACTTATGGACGATTATGAAACATACAGACAATATCGATCCAGAAGCTGCATACAACAACTCTAACGGTCAGGGACTCGAACTCAACGGTTATCCATATACCCGCAGTCTCGGTTTCAATCTAAACGTTAAATTCTAATTTTCTTAAGCAATTAGTAAATATGAAAAATTATATAAAGAATACATTCGCAGCCTTTTCTATAATGGCTTTGGCTACAAGTTGCGGAGACTTCGGAGATGTCAACATCAATCCGGAGAAACTGAATCAAGGCAATGTACCTTACGCTATGGTATTCACCAACGCTCAGCACCAAGCTCTCGGTTCTGACTGGGATATCTGGCGTAATGGTATGATCTATCTTTCTCAATGGAACCAGCACATCTCTGCAGGTGGATGGTGGTGGAGCTATGGCATCAATGCCTACTCTAACGATTATGCAGCATCCTATTGGGGAAGTGTTTTAGGTAGTGGCGACCGTGGTGCAATCCGCGACATCCAAACCGTTATCAATCTATGGAAAGATGACGCAGCAATGAATCAGAATTATCAGATTGCCCGCATCGTTCGTGCTTACATTTTCCAACGTGTATCCGACCTTCATGGAGATATTCCTTATAGCCAAGCAGGTCAGCCCGATAAATATTCTTATCCGAAATACGATACACAACAAGATATCTACACCGATTTGTTGAAAGAACTCGACGAAGCTCAAAGCAATCTCGGTTCTGGAATCGCTACAATGGGCAATCAAGATTTGTTCTACAATGGCGATGTAACGAAATGGAAGAAACTCGCTAATTCTTTAATGCTCCGTGCTGCAATGCGTCTTAGCAAAGTAGATCCTAGCACCGCCAAGACTTATGTAGCAAAAGCTTATGCTAATGGTGTGATTACCGAAACAGCAGACAACTGTATGTTGATGCACTCTGGTGGTACTACAACAAACGACTCCAGCGAACCATACGCTAAAATCATTATTCACGAAGATCCAGGTGTAGCATTCATCAGCGACACTTTCATGAATATTCTTACTTCGACCAGCGATCCACGTATCCCAATGATCATGGCTGTTTACCCAACAACTTATGATACAAAGGATGCTACATCAACACCTGTCGAGAATTGTGATCCTGCAAAACAGAAAGGTTTGAAAGGTTGCTACTCTATGGGACCAAGTTCTGATTATTCTATCAAGAAGTATTTCCCTGAAGAATTTACAGACGAAGTATTGAGCAACACATCTTCTGATAAGTACTACAAAAAGACTTACTCACAGCCTAACCGCTTGACATACGCCGACCCGACAGGTCCTACATTCGTTTGCACCGCAGCTCAAACCAATTTATTATTGGCCGAAGCAGCGTATCGTGGATGGATTAGTGGCGACGCTGCTACATTCTATAATAAAGGTGTACGTTGCGCTATGGAACAATTCTCTCAGTATCCAAATGCTACGAGTCTTTACAACAAATACATCACAGATAGTGCAATCAGCAGTTATCTTGCAGCCAATCCTTACAATGCCTCAACAGCTTTGAAACAAATCAATACACAATATTGGATTACTTGTTTCTGCGATGAGTATGAGTCTTATGCCAACTGGCGTCGTTCTGGCTACCCAGAATTGAAAGAAAGATGTTCTCAACTCACCAACTGGAGTACATTAGGACAATATGGCCCAGCCATTGTACGTCGTTTCCCTTATCCATCAAGCGAAGCACAGATCAATCCTACAAACTACAAAGAAGCTATGCAGCGTCTAGGTTTGAGCAACGAAAGCGATTTCAACGATACTCGTGTATGGTGGGATGCCAAATAATAATTGACGGACACGTTTAATTAGATAAATTTTATGACCCGCTACTCTGATTGATAGAGTGGCGGGTCATTTTTTTATAAAATGACTCCTACGACTTTACTCAACACTTATCTTCAGCCGTACAAGGTATCTATCAACAAGATAAGTCTGAGGCGGCAGCGAGTTGGTATAGTCTGAAGGTAGTTAAATCATTAATGGTCAATAATTTAATACTTTCTACTGGGAGGAAGAATTTTCTTCTGCACGTTTCAAGTAAATCATAAGGAAGTATCCACCGAAACGTCAAGAAGATTTCAGAGAAACATAAAGAACAAAATTAGTAAACGTCCATACGATTTCTCGCATCTTCATGATAGAAGAATCGGAACCTCACGCACCAAGTCTCGTCGGTGTCTACACCAAGTCTCATCACCGTACTATCCAAGTCTCGCCGGTCCACTAGACTTGGAGTGAAGGCTCACGATTCATGTATCGTCGGGTCACGATTGATAGATGAAATTCCGAAGTTGCTCATCATTGCGATATAAGTCCAATCGAACAGTCCTCCCGCCTTGCGCCGCAGCAAGTATTATCGTACTGATATTGTGCGTGTTATATACTCTTAGAATATACCAAGCAATCATCGCGTCAGGGTTAAAAAGCTGTATCAAAGTCGATTAGGCTGAAGATTAGAGTAGAGTAAAGTCGTAGGAGGGGAATCAGTTTTGAAAAATTGCTGTTATGTACGAACAATCTACGACCTTTATAGACAAACGAAAAAAATATTTAAAATAACCGACCCGTTTAGTTTGGTCAGGTGTATTATTATGGAAAGCAAACTAAAAAGATGAATACAGAAAACCAAAATATGGAAATAAAACAGCTTCTTGATAGAGCCGAGGAATTGGGCAAGGACATCAAGAAGATTGAAGCAATTGACATAGCCGATGCCCGTTGGCGTACCGAAAAGAAAATCCATGCCAATCATCGAACAATAAAGATGAACAAGATGTTGCGCTATGCAGGTATGCTCACCTTACCTCTTTTGATTGCTGTTTCTGCCCTACTCTATATCCAGTTTGCTCCTAGCAAGTCGGCTATTCAGTATGCGCAAGTCACAGCTTCTGCCGGTTCCATCATCCGCTACGAACTACCCGACAAGTCAATTGTATGGCTCAACGCAGGGAGCAAATTGCGCTACCCTACTACATTCAAAAGTGACAAACGCGAAGTAGACCTACAAGGTGAAGCCTATTTCGAAGTGACAGCCGATAAAAAACATCCTTTCTACGTCAATACACCAAGTGGACTCAAAGTTTATGTTTATGGCACCAAGTTCAATGTCTCGGCATATAGCGACGATGAAAATGTAGAAACCGTTCTCGAAAGAGGTTGTGTCAACGTTATCGCTCCACGCAACAGCAACGAATACAAGATGATTCCCAATCAATGCTTGACTTACAACAAGAAGACGCACGCCGTGTCGGTTAATGAAGTAGACACCTACGAACTTACTGCCTGGAAAGACAAGAAGCTTGTATTTAGAGATACCTCTCTCGAAACAGTATTGAAACGTTTGTCACGTCATTTCAATGTCGATATCGTGCTGAGGAATCACAGCCATAAAGAGTATCAGTATCATGCTACATTCCACGATGAAACATTATCTCAGATTATGGAATATCTCAGCAAATCTGTTTCAATGAAATGGCAAAATGTGGAGAGCACACAACAAGACGACGATACACTGACAAGAGAAAAAGTTATCGTAGACTTATATTAGAAACACAGGACTAAACATTATATATTAATTTGAATAAACCAATAGCCATGACAAATACAACATAAAATCTAAAAAACAAAGAAGGAAGCAACTGCGCCAACAGTCCACTTCCCCCGTTCTTTGTTCACGACATCGATTTAGTAGACGTAAGTCGTGAATCCACTAATAGTTCATTAATCAATAATAAACATCAGTTAGCCACAAATGTATGAAAAATAATCAAATATTGGGCGCAATTCATCATAAAATTGCTTCCAAGTTAAAATTACCTTTGTTTATGAGGATCAGTTTTATTTTACTTTTCTCCGTTGTGTTGCAGCTTTCAGCAGTCAATTTATACGGACAGCGAATGAGGCAATCTATTGTCATGCGGAACGTAACATTAGGACAAGTACTCAACCGGATCGAAACACTATCGGATTATGTCTTCCTATATAATAACAAGACAATCAATTCCAATCGCATCGTCTCTGTACAGAGCAATTCGAAGGATATTAGAACAGTACTCAGCCAACTATTTAGTAATACTGATATTACTTATACAATAGTCAACAAACAGATTATCCTTTCTACCAAAGCCAAGAGGGATAATACCAACGTACAACAGCCAAAAACAAAAGACGTAGTAAAGGGTACGGTAGTCGACTCCAAAGGCGAGCCCCTTATCGGTGTCAACGTTAAAGTAAAAGGCTCTACAGGTGGAGTCATCACCGACGTTGACGGACACTTCACCCTTCCAGCAAACAATTCGGACGTATTAGAGTTTTCTTATGTCGGTTATACTTCGATAACTGCCAAAGCATCACAAAGTATGAAGATTACACTATCTGAAGATACCAAGATGCTCAACGAAGTAGTTGTCACAGCCCTTGGCATCAAGAAAGAGAGCAAGGCACTATCTTATAATGTACAAGAGGTGAAGGGCGACGAGTTGATTGGCGTGAAAGATGCCAACTTCATGAATTCGCTCGCCGGCAAAGTAGCAGGTGTCACTATCAACGCCAGTTCTTCCGGTATCGGTGGCGGTGTCAAAGTCGTGATGCGTGGTGCAAAGTCTCTTTCTAATAACAACAACGCACTATATGTAATTGATGGTATTCCAATGCCATTATTACAAACCACACAACCAACCAATTACTTTTCGGGACAAGGACAATCTGGTGATGGTATATCACTCATCAACCCAGAAGATATCGAAAGCATGTCAGTACTAAGCGGAGCAGCAGCTTCTGCGCTCTATGGTAGTGATGCACAAAACGGTGTCATCATGATTACAACTAAACGTGGCATCAAAAATCGTAC
>DAIUBN010000052.1:0-16058 GCA_036846645.1 Bacteroidaceae bacterium
AAATTTGGAACAGAATGAATTTTATTAAATGTTTTCTATCAACCGAGAAATGGAATAGCCTAATGTGGTTATTACTTCTCCTCCCTCTCCATTCAAATGCCGCGGCAATCGACGGAAACGTTACAGACAAAAAGACTCACGAACCGCTCATCGGCGCTACCATCAGAGTGCAAGACTCGAAGGCGATGACAATAACAGATGCCAACGGTCATTTTGAATTGAAAAATCTGAAAGATGACAAATACACACTTCTTATTAGTTATGTAGCCTATCAAACGGCAACCTTGAAAGATGTAAAAGCCGACACACATCTTTCTATAGAACTTGTATCCAACGATCAATTATTGAATAATGTGACAGTGACAACCAAAAGGCGTCTCAATACAGATGCCTCGCTGCTACAAGCTCAACGCAAAAGCCTTGTCGTTGAATCGGGTGTTTCGATGCAACAAATAGCTCGCACTCAAGATAGAAATGCTTCGGAAGTAGTGCGAAGAGTTCCAGGCATATCTATTATTGATGATAAGTTTGTTATAGTTCGCGGATTGTCTCAACGATATAATAATGTATGGATCAACGGTGCTACCGTGCCAAGCACCGAAGCAGACAGCAGGGCATTCTCGTTTGACATTATCCCGTCGTCGCAACTCTCCAACCTGATTATCGTAAAATCACCGGCACCAGAACTACCCGCCGACTTTACAGGTGGACTGATAAAGATTGCCACCCGTGATATTCCGGTCAATACAGGATTTGATATTACAGTTACCGGCGGATTGAACACAAAAAGCACATTCAAAGACTTCCTCTACAATTCGGGAAGCAGCACCGACCTAATAGGATTTGATAGTGGCAAGCGTTCTGTCGATAACAACGACTGGCTAGTGAAGAACCGCAAGGCACTGCCCGATATGAAACTGAACATGGCTTATAGTTGGAAACAAGACGATACATGGGCTGTTTTGGCTGCACTCAACTATAGCTACAACAATCGGACTCTACTCGGTATGGACAACTCCAGATACGGTATCTACAACTCGTCACAAGATTGTCCGGAGTATCTCTATAAGTATAGTGATAATCAATACTCTACCAATATACATCTCGGTGGCATGCTGAATCTGACTTATAAGCCCAACAAGACAAGCAAGTACGAACTTCGCCAGATTTTCAATCAATTGGGCAAAGACCAATATACCTTCCGCGACGGCTATCAATACATCAGCGGCAAATATATTCAGAAGAAGTATGAGTACAACTATAGCAGCAGAGCAACATACAGTGCACAACTGTCGGCAGATTATATGCTGCCTACTTCACATTTCGATTGGAACTTGGGATATAGTTATGCCAATCGTCGCCAGCCCGACCGCAGAATGATAGACCGGCAAGAAGACGATGTTCCACAAGATACTCACTACGGCGAGATGAGAACCGAACCGACAGACATACAGCGCGAGAACAATAAACTAGACGAACATATTGCCAGTATCGGAGCCAACTTCGAGAAGTCTCTGAAACTTTTCGATATCGATGCCAAGCTGAAGACAGGTATCTATGGCGAATACAGAAATAGAAAATACAGCAATAAGGCCTACTATTATCTGTGGGATACCACCAAATATCCCGAATTAGGATATGGAGATGATGTGATAGGTACAGTGCTCAGTAGTTCGAATCTAAGTTCGGGAGCAGTGTATCTCTACGACGAGACCGACAACAGAGATAGCTATAAGGCTCACAATGCACTCTACTCCGGATATCTAGGCATCAATCTGCCAATAGGTCTGTTCAATATTTATGGAGGTGCAAGATTCGAGAGCAACAACATGTCACTCATCAACAACACTACAATTCATGGCGATGCAACCAATACCATTCATTATAAAACAAACAATATTTTTCCATCTTTAAATCTCTCTCTCAAGTTAGATGACAAGCAGTTGCTCCGACTAGCATACGGAGCAACTGTCAATCGGCCGGAGTTCAGAGAGGTATCACCATCAACTTATTATGATTTCGATCTGTTCAGTATGGTAAAAGGAAACACAGAACTGAAAACAGCATATATCCAGAATGTAGATTTAAGATACGAGTGGTATCCGTCGCAGGCAGAGACCGTGAGCTTTGCACTCTTCTACAAGCATTTCAAGAACCCGATAGAATGGACATATCTCGATGCAGGCGGCACCTATACTTATACTTTCGAGAATGCTACAAGTGCCAACAACTATGGTATGGAACTCGAAGTAAAGAAGAATCTTGGATTCTTAGGATTGCCTTGCCTCACCGCACTCTTTAACGGTTCGCTGATTCATAGCCGAATCAAGTTCGACGACAGTAATTTGCAACGCGATAGGGCCATGCAAGGACAATCGCCCTACATTATCAATGCCGGCTTGTTCTATTCAGATAGCAAAGGTTTCAATTTAGGTATTTTATATAATAAGGTAGGAAAACGAATAGTTGGTGTCGGCAGAGTAGATACCAGCAGTGGTGCGTCGGTCAACAACGACATTCCCGACGCCTACGAGATGCCACGTGATGTGATAGATCTTTCGCTCAGTAAGAAGTTCGGACGCTTCGAAATTAAAGCATCGGCACGCGACATTCTCTCCTGTCCCGTCGTCTTCAAGCAATATCCTAAGTTCTACGACGCTAACAATGTACTACAAGAACGTTCGCAGACGACAAAGGAATATACACCTGGAGCCAACTATTCTCTTTCCTTTTCTATGAGTTTCTGATTTAATCACTAAATAATTTTAGTATGAACAAAAAATCAATTTATTCTGTTGGCCTTTCCGCAATTATGGGAATGGCAATGCTTTGTGGCTGTTCTAGCAGCGATAACAATGTAACACCCGTCACACCTACCGATACACTGGCAGTCAACGGCGTTATCAACCCGAATGGTATTCAGGAATACAACATTACCGGAAACCATACTTTAGCAAAAGGAACTTATCGCATGAAAGGTTGGTGCTACATCACCAACGGTTCCACGCTGACTATAGAGCCTGGAACTATCATCAAAGGAGATAAAGATACCAAAGCTTCGCTTATTGTAGAGCCTGGCGGAAAGCTAATCGCACAGGGTACTAAAGATGCTCCCATCGTATTTACTTCTGCTTCTGCACCTGGAAGTCGTAAGCCTGGTGACTGGGGCGGACTTATCATCTGTGGTAAGGCTCGCAACAATCAAGGTACCATGCAGATAGAAGGTGGACCGCGTACTACTCACGGAGGCAGTGACGATACCGACAATTCGGGCGTTATCAGTTATGTCCGCGTTGAGTTTGCCGGATATCCATTCAAGACAGATCAAGAAATAAATGGTGTGACCTTCGGTTCGGTAGGTAGTGGCACTCAGGTAGATCACGTACAAGTATCATACTCCAACGACGATTCTTTCGAATGGTTTGGCGGTGCTGTCAATTGCAAATATCTTGTTGCCTATCACGGATGGGACGACGAGTTTGATACCGACGACGGATTCTCCGGCAACTGTCAGTTCTTGCTCGGTGTACGCAATCCGAAGATTGCCGACCAGTCCTGCTCAAACGGCTTCGAAAGCGATAATAATGCCAATGGAGGAACAGAGTCACCCTATACCAAATGTGTATTCAGCAATGTCACTTTTGTTGGACCAATGGGACAAGCTAGCGACTTTGCCAACAATACTTCATACATCAATGCAGGTAGCCTCAACCCCAACAACGGTTCGAAAACCGGTCCTTTCCAAGCAGCTATGCAAGTTAGAAGAAACTCCAAGCTGAATTGTTTCAATAGCGTTGCCATGGGCTATCCCGTTGGTTTGCTACTCGATGTAGAGAAAGGCAACCCTGGTTCACTGTCGTTTGCTCAGACTGGCGACCTTAAATTACAGCACATAGTATTTGCACAAATGGGAGTTATCGGCTCAGATGTGAACAAAGATATGACCGATACACAATCGGCAACAGGAAAGAAAGACAATTTGGTGAGCGGTACACAATCCAACAGCCATACCTTCTTCTCATTGGCAAGCAATAAAAATAGCTATTATAAAACTATTGCCGAGTTGAAACTGAACCAACCGAGCAGTATGTCTGCTAGCCCCAACTACGGACCATCTACTGGCAGTCCGTTGCTCGGTGGCGCCGACTTTACCGATTCTTTCCTCAGCAGTAGCTTCTTCACTAAAGTAAGTTACATCGGAGCATTTGCCAGCGATTCTGCATCAGACAATTGGACAGCAGGTTGGACTAACTTCGATCCACAAAATACGGCGTATTGATTACGCCTCATTCCGTTTCCAACAATCAGTGAAGGTGCGTCTCAAAAGGGGCGCACTCTTTTTGTTTATCTGTCAGAAAACTATTACTACAACCGCCATTTAAGCTGAATTCTGTCGAATCACGTATGTGAGTCGATCGAATCACATATGTGAGTTAATCGAATCACGGCCGTGAGTTGATCGAATCACGTATGTGGAACGACAGAAAGTTTTTGTTTCGCTCAACATATTTCTTATTAAACGAGATATTCGGATAAAATAATTATCTTTGCAACAAACGCAAAGCGCAACTATATGACATTGCAAGGCAAACAAAACATAAAGACAGCAGAAGAAGAACCAATGACTTTCAGACTACACAGCGACAGTATGTGTTACAAAGAACTGATTGGTGCACACTACCATTCTACCTGGGAGCTTGATTATATCAAACAGGGATATGGCACGCATACCTTCAATGATTATTCGGAGCCATGCAAAGAGGGCGAAGTAATACTTCTTCCCTCGAATATCGTTCATCAATGGAATATCGACCCACAATCTGTAAGTACCAATAACGACAGAGTAGAGACTTTCTCGCTCTTCTTTGAGCCTGACGTAGTACTTTCTCGCCTCAAAGTCTTTCCGGAGCTGTCAAGCACTGTTGCGATACTTCAAAATACCAAGCAACCCATCGAAATATATGGAGAATCGGCAGTAAAAATACAGCAATGGCTTATCGAGATGTCGAAAGGAGACTTACAACACCAACTGCCTTTGTTCATTCAAATCATTTCGGAGATTAGCGAGACATCTTTCAAACGAATGATTCTGACAGAGACTACTCATCAACACAATCCCCATGCCAAAGGAATTGTTCGCAAGGTATACCAATATATATTAGACAATTATACCCGCCACATCACGCTCGACGAAGTGGCCAGTTCTGTCTGTATGAACAAATCTTCATTCTGCACTTTCTTCAAGAAACACTATACTCAAAGTTTCTTCTATGTGCTCAACGAACACCGTATCAATGTGGCCTGTCTTTTGCTTGCCGAAGAACCCCCTAAAGATATTACTGAGATTAGTATCGCATCAGGATTCAATGATGTGCCCTACTTTCATCGCACATTCAAGAAATACAAAGGATGTTCGCCAAACGAGTACCGAAAAAGGATGAAGAAAATATAAAGGTGGCCCTCAACAACCACCTTTATAAAACCGATGATAGTTTTATATCATCTGAAAAACAAATCTTGTACTTAGATTAAGGTATTTCTTTCTATTCTATTTAAACCGTAATTTCAATCTTCAAGCCTTCGGGACCCGCTACACAACTCTCATAGTATCCATCTCCCGTTTTGCGAGGACCACCTAGCACACGATAACCATTCCGTTTGAGTAAAATAGTTTTCTCGTCGACAATCGCTTTACTTCCCACACTGATAGCCAGATGACAAGGAGTATCATCAGTACAAGATGAAACACCGGGAAGATTGAGCAGTTCCAGCTGAGAACCATTATCGAAAGTAAGAAAATATGTACTCAAACCGGTGTTGTGGTTATGATACATATTGCCTGCAACTACTCCAAAATAATCTTCGAAGAATAATCGCATCTTTTCCAAATCAGCTACATATATCCCGATATGACCTATCTTATTCATTATTTTATTCGCTTTTCATTTATCTTTCGAATGCGAAAATACTAAGAATTACAGACTTATTATTGCTGAATCATAGCCAATGATTGTCGGATATTTAGGAGTAGAAAAAAGATTAATCCGAAGGTTAAAGTAATTGCACACACCGCCTATTCGTTGGCCGATGAGAAACAAGCTTGTTTGGATGAAGGTTTTGTTTCATACTTGATTAAACCGATAAAGCATATAGTCTTGTTCCAGGAGATGCTCAAGTACCTGCAATAAGAGTCGGTGTGACCGGTATCTTACAACCTTTACTTAACGATTACTTCTTTGCCGGATATAATGATTCGACCTTCGGCTGTCAGTTCGGAAAGTACACGGGCTAGTGAAGGGCGCGCCACACCCAATATATTTGCCATCTCGGTTTGAGAAGGCATGGTATGATGCAGACGGAGAAAATCGAGAAGACGCGACTTCAAACTTTGCAAAGCAAACTCTTTTAGTTTCTTCGAGAGCATCAGTACTCTGTCGGATACCAATGCCAGGAAATTAGTCATCACTCTGGGTTGTTCTCCTAAAAAGTGAATGAATGCATCTTTATCCATCGCCAATATCTCGCAATTATTCATTGCCTCGATATTGGCAGGAAAACGATTTTCGGAACAAAAGACGAAAGCCGGAGCAAGTAACAGAGGAGCCGAAAGATTGCCCACCGTAAGCTGTTTGCCTTCGCTATTCACCATCTGCGAACGAGCATCTCCCTCGCAAAGCAACAACAGCGAGCGACAAACATCGCCTTGCATGGCAATAAAATCTCCATGCTTATATCTTCGCAGAGAGTGCGATTTGGAAAGCACAAAAGGCAATATCACGTCTTCGCTGACGCCTTTGAACAATGGTGTGTTCTTGATAACTGAAATATCCATCTTTTGTTTTTTTAATAGTCTCTGTCACATTTGTGACAATTCCTTCTGATGTACTTCTTTACTTTTGCACAAAAATAATAATAATAATTTGAAAATAAGTTGAGTATGGAAAATAGTATGTTCTGTTATCAATGTCAGGAGACCATGAAAGGTACCGGTTGTATATTAAAAGGTGTATGCGGAAAAGATGCCGAGACAGCCCGGTACATGGATTTACTGATGGCAGTTGTTCGCGGAATCAGTATTGCTGCCGAAACGCATCGCAACAATAATATGGAAGTCAATGGCGAGATTAATCATTTTGTAGCAGATGCTTTGTTCTGCACTATCACCAATGCTAATTTTGATAAAGAAAGTATTCGCCAACGTATTATAAAAGGAGTATCACTAAGAGATGAACTTCTGACTACACTTAAAGCAAAGAATATCACGTATCCCGAAGTAGAAGAAACTACATGGCAGGGTGATGAAGCATCATACGATGAAGAAGCAGCCAAAACAGGTATCCTTCGCGAACCAAATGAAGACCTTCGTTCACTCAAAGAACTGATTGTTTATGGTCTGAAAGGAATGGCGGCTTATCTTGAGCATGCTATGCGTCTTGGTTTCGACGATCTTTCTATTCATTCTTTCATCCAGCAGGCGTTGGCTACTATCGCTACCGGCAATCTGAGCGTTGAAGAATGGACAGCCTTGGTGCTCCGCACAGGAGAAGTAGGTGTCCAGACTATGGCATTACTCGACAAAGCCAATACCACAAGATATGGCAACCCCGAAATCACCAAAGTCAACATCGGAGTAAGAAGTAATCCTGGTATATTGATTAGCGGTCACGATTTGCACGATATTGAAGACCTTTTGAAACAAACAGAAGGAACAGGAGTTGATGTCTATACTCATGGAGAAATGCTGCCGGCACACTATTATCCTGCTTTCAAGAAATATAGCCACTTTGTAGGCAACTATGGTAATGCTTGGTGGAAACAACGCGAAGAGTTTTCTTCATTCAACGGACCTATTGTCTTCACCACCAACTGTATTGTTCCACCATTGAAGAATGCCAATTATTTGGAAAGAATGTTCACTTGCAACGCTACGGCATATCCGGGCTGTGAATATATCCCGACAAATGCCGACGGACATAAAGACTTCTCGAAGATTATCGAGATAGCCAAACAATGTCAGCCACCTACCGAAATAGAGAAAGGCGAAATCATCGGAGGTTTTGCTCACAATCAGGTATTGCAGTTGGCAGACCAAGTAGTAGGAGCTGTAAAGAGTGGTGCGATACGCAAGTTTATCGTGATGGCTGGTTGCGACGGTCGAATGAAGGGTAGAGATTATTACACCGAATTTGCAAAGGCTCTTCCTAAAGATACTGTGATACTCACAGCAGGTTGTGCCAAATATCGCTATAACAAATTGGGTTTAGGAGATATTAATGGTATCCCTCGGGTACTTGATGCCGGACAGTGCAACGACAGCTATTCTCTAGCAGTCATTGCCATGAAACTGAAAGAAGTATTCGGCCTCAACGACATCAACGAACTACCTATTGTCTACAACATCGCTTGGTATGAGCAGAAAGCTGTTATCGTATTGCTGGCTCTACTCAGTCTCGGCGTAAAAGAGATCCATCTCGGGCCTACCCTTCCGGCTTTCATTTCACCGGCGGTACTCAATGTATTGGTCAATACTTTCCACATCAGCGGCATTAGCGATGTAGAACAAGATATGAAGAACTGGATATAATAAGGTAGAAAAGATATATACAACAAGAAAGGGCAGCTATCACAGTTGCCCTTTCTTTCCATTATCATATCTATTTAAATAGTCTATGAATTGCTCTTCACAATATCGCACATTGCCTTATACTGCTCTTCCATAGATTGGAGAAGTTTGTACTGGGCATGAGTACGTACTAAATTGTGATCGGCATAGGCTACTTTATAGTAGGTATCACCATCAATATAGTCCATCAAGAAACGAAGCACTTGTTCGTAAGTGATGTAGCGAGCAGAGAATGCCAACCATTCTTTCTCAGACTCAACCAGAGTAGACTTACGTTCGCTAAGATAGCCTTCGGCATATCCGCGGAACATATCGATACTCATAGAAACCTTAGACAAGTCTTTTTCGTCTTCGGCACCAGTATTGGTATAAGAACGAATAGCATCTCCAAAGTCATTAAGAGAAGTACTGCTCATCACGGTATCCAAATCGATAACGCAAAGCACTTCCCCTTTTTGGTCAAACAAGATATTGCTGATCTTGGTATCGTTGTGAGTGACACGCATCGGAATTTCACCAGTCTCTACTTTCGACCAGAAAGAGAGCATTTCTTCGCGACGAGAGTTCACCCAATCTATTTCTTCTGCCAAATCTTTTACGCGTCCGGCTTTATCAGCTTTCAAAGCTTCGTCCCACTGCTCAAAACGGAAACGAATATTATGGAAACCTTTGATCACTTCGGCAAGCGGTTCTTTGAAGTCAGCCAATTGTGATTGGAATTTACCGATACCTTGACCGCCTTTGAAGCAAAGTGCAGGCGAATCGGCTCTTTCGTAAGTCACCGAACCACCAATGAATACACACATTGCCCAATATTCATCGTTGGCATCTTTGTAGTACAACTTTCCATCTTTTGTAGGAGTCACGGTAAGTACTTCGCGAAGCGGATCGCCACCGGCAGCCACAACTTTACGACGGATATGTTCGGTTACCATGCTGATATTATTCATCATAGCCGGAACATCAGGGAAGATAGCTTTGTTCTTACGTTGTAGAATATAGTCAGGATTATCGCCTGTCGTATCTACTTTGAATGTGTCGTTAATAAATCCGGCACCTAGTGCTTTAACTTGTGCTACAGGTCCGTCTAATGCGAACTGTGCAACAATGTTTTGTAGTTCTTGATCATTCATGATCTTAATTTTAAAATAATAGTATTTATTAGTTAAACAGCTTACTTACGATAGTTATATTTGTCTCTTGCATAGAATTTCTCCAGACCGCTGAGGCGAGTAGAGAAATCTTGGAAGTTCTTCTTTTCGGGGGCACTCCACTGTACTTCCGATAGAGCTGCCATACGAGGCAATACCATATATTCGGCCTGCTCGGGAGTAGGAATATACTCTGTCCACAAGTTGGCCTGAGCACCAAGGATGTAACCTTTCTCATCGGCATCAAGTCCTTCGGTCGGTTCAAAGCTATATACCTTGTCTAGAGGAAGGAAACCACCGATAGCCTGAGGTTCATTTTTTGTATCTTTAGATTGATAATAGTCAAAATAAACGTAAGTGTTAGGAGTCATGATAACGTTATGATGCAGTTTAGCAGCAGCAATACCACCAGAAGCACCACGCCATGACATAACAGTTGCACCGGGAGCTACATCACCTTCGAGTATCTCGTCCCATCCGATTATCGAACGACCTTTCTTGTTCAGATACTTCTCGATACGTGCCATGAAATAAGATTGCAGACGGTCTTCAGCCTTGTGCTTATCATCACTCTTGATACCTTCTTCCTGAATACGTTTCTGGCAGAGAGGACAAGTTTTCCAACGAACACGTGGAGCCTCATCGCCACCAATATGGAAATATTTAGAAGGGAAGAGTGGAACAACCTCATCGAGTATATCCTCTATAAACTTAAAGGTAGATTCTTTACCGATGCAAAGTACATCGTCGAATACACCCCACTGAGTTCCTACTTCATAAGGGCCTCCTGTACAGCCAAGGTAAGGATAAGAAGCCAAAGCAGCAAGCATGTGGCCTGGCATATCAATTTCGGGAACAACGGTGATGTGGCGAGCTGCAGCGTATGCTACGATATCTTTAATCTCTGCCTGAGTATAGAAACCACCATAAGGTTGGCCATCAAACTTACCGGTATTGTGACCGATAACAGTTTCTTTACGTTGCGAACCAATCTGAGTGAGTTTCGGATATTTCTTTATTTCGATACGCCAGCCTTGGTCTTCGGTGAGATGCCAGTGGAAATAGTTCATTCCATGCAATGCCAAGAGGTCGATATATCTCTTCACAAACTTCACCGGGAAGAAATGACGACCGCAATCGAGCATCATACCGCGATAACCGAAACGAGGATAATCGGAAATCTTCACTGCGGGAAGCGAAACCGAAGCTGTAGTAACAACAGCTGGAATAGATTTTCTTAATGTTTGGATACCGTAGAACACGCCACTGCCATCTTTACCTTTAATAGTAATATGCTTTGCAGTAACATCTAGAGTATATCCCTCATTGTGAGATATATTCTTGTCATACTCCAAGAGGATAGAATTGTTTTTAAATGTCTTTGGCGAAGCAGGCAGTGTCTTAATCGTTTTTCCTGTGCTTTCTTTCAGATACTGGGCCAGGAAGGCGGCATCACTCTTAAGAGAAGCGTTGTTTTTTGGATACAGAATGACTGTCTTTGAATTGAGTACGAAAGGATTGCCCTGTTGCAAATCGATACTTTGAGGAAGAGGAACAATCTGATAATTCACTTTAATCTCTTGGGCACTGCTAAAGGAAGCTAGTCCAAAGCACGCTGTGACCAATGCGCTGAGGTGTTTCAATGATATCATTTTAATAATAAAAATAAGTTAGTTAGTAACTGTATATATAAATAAGTTCCAAAGTTAGCAATTATTTATTGCTCAACATTACAAAAGAATTGATAAAAACTGAAAGATATATAAAAAAGATAGTCTATCCGGATAAATAACTATCTTTGCAGAAAGCGAAGATAGACTATTTATCTTTGCTCTCATTACTAAAATAAACTAACCATGAATATTGGAGATAAAGCGCCTCAAGTATTGGGCAAAGATCAAAATGGAAACGAAATAAAGTTGAGCGATTTTGCAGGTCAGAAACTGGTATTATATTTCTATCCTAAAGACAGCACTTCGGGTTGCACTACCGAGGCTTGCAATCTGCGTGATAATTATTCCGAACTTCGCAGTCAAGGTTATGCTGTAGTCGGAGTAAGTGTCGACGATGAGAAATCGCACCTCAAGTTTATCGACAAGAACGAACTTCCTTTCCCTCTCATTGCCGATACCGACAAAACGCTGGTTGAGCAATTCGGAGTATGGGGCGAAAAGAAAATGTACGGCAGAAGTTATATGGGTACTTTCCGCACTACCTTTATTATTGATGAGAACGGTATCATCACAAAAATAATATCTCCTAAAGAGATTAAGGTAAAAGAGCACGCTGCCCAGATATTAGGATAATTCTACCACAAGCTTGTATCCTACACCGCGGATATTGAGTATTTTTATTCTCTCGTCCTTTTCAAGCAGCCGGCGTAGTTTATGAATAAAGCCATGCAGACTGTTCCTGTTGTACAGACTGTTGTCGTGCCACAACTCGCGAAGGATATGATCAACTTCTATCACTCCGCCCATATTAAGACAGAGACGCTTCAGAACTTCACTTTCTAGATAAGTAAGTTCTGTAGTCTCGGCGTGGCTACGTAGAATCTGCATTTGAGAATCGAAGACGTAGCTTCCTATATTAAATAGGTGTACCTCCTTTGATTGTTCGGCCACCTTAGTCCGATGAGTCAAAGCTTTTATCCGCACTATCAGTTCCATCATTTTAAATGGTTTCTTCAGATAGTCGTTCGCTCCCAATTCGAAGCCTTGCACCAAATCATCAATTGATGAACGGGCGGTCAAAAAGAGCACAGGAGTCATTTCGTTCGATTTACGAATCTGCTTCACCATCTCAAAACCATCCATCTGCGGCATCATCACATCGGCTATTACAACATCGGGATGATTGGCTTCGAAAGCAGCCAATCCTTTCAGACCATCTGTTGCAATAATCACCCTGAAGCCCTCATCTTCAAGTGTATCTTTGATAATCATAGCCAATGTACTTTCATCTTCTACAATCAGTACCAGTGGTTCTTTTGTCTTTTCTTGGTTCATCTTGTTTTTGGCAATAATATAGTAAAGGTTGTGCCCTGCCCCAACGAGCTTTCCACACTAACACTTCCACCATGTTTCTCTACTATTTGTTTCACATAATAAAGTCCCAATCCATATCCTCTCACATCCTGGCGATCGCCTGTCGGCACCCTATAGAATTTGTCGAATATTCTAGACTGATTATCTTTAGAGATACCGATGCCAGAATCTCTCACCACAATTCTGCTCCAACTTACTTCTTCATCAGCATAGATTCTGATTTGAGGTTTATCTCCTGAATATTTAATGGCATTATCGATAAGATTGCTCACTACATTATTAATATGTATAGCATCTGCCCATATCGTCATATCCTCCGGACTTATCTTCACATCAAAAGCTACTTCCTTCTCCGATTTCAGTTGATGATATTCTACTAGTTTCTGCAATAAATCACCAACCTTAATGGATGCCTTCTTCATGACCAAGGTACGGCGGCGTTCCATACTCATCGATAATATCTGTTCAATGAGTTCCGACAATTTCGACAGCTGGTCAAGACAGATACCGAGATACCGCTCGCGTTTCATTTTGTCTTCTCCTTGCTTAAAGTTAAGTAGCGTATCGACTGCCGAGTAGGCTACCGCTACCGGCGTTTTTAACTCGTGAGTCATATTATTGGTGAAGTCGTCTTTCATCTCTTCCAGTGTGCGTTGCTTCATGATGACATGTATCAGATACCAAAAAGCAAAGCCCAACAAGATGATAATAAGCGAAGTAGTAGCCAATATGCCCGACATTCGGTACAGCACTATCCGAAACATCGGAGTGGTAAAGACTTTATAGCTATACTTTGCTTCCTCATTATAATAGGTGAAACATTCCATATCCGTCGGGAGTTGCTTAGATATCTGAAATTGATGAATAAGAGGAGTCGCTCCTCTCCAATCGAAAACAATGCGATAGACCTCATAATTCAGATTTTTCTGTCTGCCTTCTGCCAGCATATACCAACGGATGAACTTAAAATTAATAGGCCAGTGATAGTCGAGTGCCTCATGAAGACCTCCATAAATATTTTTCATAATCATATTGGGCTGAGACATAAACTCTTTATAGCCATAATTAAATCCCATATTAATTGATCTCTGACCCATCTTTTTCTGCATTATCTTCCCTCTGAGAATCACTTCTTTCAAATCGGCTTTCTCGATACTCGACATGATAACAGTATAAGTATCTTGCTTGATAGAATCATATAGGCCGGTCAGCCAATAGATTTGTCCGCCCAAGATGAGCGTTAAAGCTACAATAGTAGAAACGACGACAACTCTGAAAGATAATTTCATCACTTAATATAAATCTGTTAATGTTGTTACAGACAAAATTAGTTATTAATTCAAGAAAATAAATCTCCAATTCATATTTCTTGCTTCCCGAAGCCAAAAGATAAGACTAAATAAGACTTCGTAAGAAGCAAATAAGGAAAAGATAATTATTAATGACTACATTTGTCCAAGAAAAAAGAATAACTGGAATGAAAAAATTATTCACTATCTGCCTTTTTTGCCTTCCCCTCTTGCTTTCGGCACAGACTCGCCTACTTAGTGGAACGGTGACCGATAAGAATCACCGCCCCATAGAATATGCTGCGATAATGATGCAGACAGTCGACTCGGCATACATCTGTTCTACTTCGACCGATTCGCTCGGACGATTCACTTTGCCCCAAAGCAGAACGAAGTTCCGGCTCGTAGTACAACAATTATCTTATCAGACCTTCATCCGTCTGTTCTCCGACAAAGACAAACTGGATATTCAACTCGTCGAGAAAGAGAATGTACTGAACGAAGTCGTCGTCAAGGCCAATCGTCCGCTAGTGAAAGCCGAAGACGGCAAGCTGAATTATGATTTGTCGGTGCTGACGGAGAACAAAGTAGTGAGCAATGTCTATGAGGCTCTGACCAAACTACCGGGCATTAGTGAGAACGGAGGGAGTCTTCAACTGGCCGGTGCTTCGGGACTATCGGTTATCCTCAACGGACGCCCCACAACGATGACTGCCGACCAACTCAAAACCCTACTTCAAAGCATGCCGGTAAGTCGGGTCGAAAAGGCGGAGGTCATGTATAGTGCTCCGCCACAATATCACATCCGAGGTGCCGCCATCAACGTAGTGCTGAAAAGAGCCAATTCCTATTCTTTTCAAGGCGAGATAAAAGCCGGTTATGAAAATCAGTATTTCAGCTCGTATGGCGCCGGTGGTAATATTCGAATCACATCGCCCAAAGTAGCTTTCGACCTATCGTATGGCATAAACCATAATGAGAATATGCAGCGACTCTACAACTATTCCCAACATACATTATATAATAAGGTATACGACATCAGTCAAGACCAATATATCACCGACAAAGGATGGCAGCATAATCTACGGAGCGCTTTAGAATTTAATCTCTCAGACAAAAGCAATCTGGACGTAAGCTACACTGCTACTTTCTCGCCAAAGGGTAAGATTCAATCGTTCACAGATGGTAACTTTCAGAATAGTTTGTCCAATAAGAAAGATGATAGCCAGATGCACAATCTGTCTGCTCATTATAAATCGGGCTTCGGACTAGATGTAGGAGCCGACTATACCTATTATCATTCTTCGAACGATCAAGACTTGACCAGCAAAACAGAGGGAGCGACAAAGAGTTTCAACCTTATTAGCGGGCAGAATATTAATCGCCTCAACCTTACCGCCGACCAAGAACACCAGCTCAAACGCAATTGGACATTGGGCTATGGAGCTTCCTACAGCTATGCCAACGACAAAGATTATCAGTCGTACTTAGAAAAGACAGGTATCGACGCTACCGATACCCATTCGAGACTCGAAGAGCAGACTACCGATTTCTATCTTAAAATAGGAAAGAACTTCAACAGCGGTCCGTCCTTCTCGCTATCGGCAACAGGAGAATACTATACTATAGGAAGCTACCATAAGTGGGCTGTCTTTCCACAAGCTTCGCTCACCTATTTCAAAACGCCGAAGCATATCTTCCAAGCCACACTCTCTTCCGACAAGCAATACCCAAGTTATTGGCAGTTGCAACCGTTTGTCACTTACACCGATGCTTATATGGTGATTCAAGGTAGCCCAGAGCTGAAACCTGCCAATACCTACAATCTGTCGGCAAGCTACATACTCAATCAGCGCTATGTACTGACTCTCTTTGCAAACCGTACCAGCGACTGTTTTCAGCAAGCAGCCTATCAGTCGAGCAAACAACTGATGCTCATCTATAAAAC
>DAIUBN010000053.1:0-15969 GCA_036846645.1 Bacteroidaceae bacterium
GAGATAAGAATCTATCAAAAGTTCTGGAAATGGGAAACGGAGAACCATCTTGTTCCTTTGATTCTTATCTATGCAGACTTGATGGGTAGTGGCAACAGCCGTTGTTTGGAAATGGCAGAAAGACTGTTAGATGATGGACTTAAAGATTACAAGTGAGAAAATAGCCAATCCGCTATTAGTGGAATTGCTTAAGAAACTGACAGCTAGTTTCAACCGTATGAATCGTGAGTTTTATGTTATCGGTGCGACAGCGCGAGATATAATTATTCAGCAACTTATCGGTACTACATCAGGAAGAAGAACCAGGGATTTGGATATTGCGATTGCAATACCCGATTGGAGTGTTTTTGACGAAATAAAAGATATTTTGGTTGCTGACGGTTTCAAAAAGTCCCAGCGGATGCATCAACGGTTATATTATGGTGGCTATGAACTGGATGTAGTTCCATATGGTGTTGCTAAGGATGATGATAACATTTATTGGCCGCCTGAAGAGGAAATTGCCATGTCGGTAAAAGGCTTTGATGAAGTTCTGTCAAAAGCTATCACTGTCAGCATAGACGGTGAGTTTGATATTAAGATAGCCTCTCTTCATGGCCTTTTCCTTCTGAAATTCAATGCGTGGCTAGATAGAAACATCGAAACGAGCAAGGATGCAGAAGATATGTCGTTTATTCTATCAAACTATTTCATGGCCAATCTTGACCGTAATGTTCATCCTGAAGTCTTTGATTGGGAAGTATTTGATGAATACATCGTCGGAGGATATTGGCTTGCCTATGATTTGGTACTTCTCTTGCATAAAGCACAGATTGCTTATTATAAAGATTGCATCAAAAAGGAACTTGGAAGGGGCGTCGAGAGCAGACTGATTAACCAAATAATAGAACATAGCTATGGCCTGACTTATGAAACTGTGAGGGATGCATGGCAAACCATTGCAGACGTTTTCCAAAAAACCATTGACGATGAAAGCATTTAATTTCAATACTATTAGTTATTCTGGCAAAAAACTTTTCTAAAAATTTGTTGCAAATGTATTGAATCTTGCCATTGGCGAGGCAGGCGGGACACCCGATGATACTAAGTTCCCATTGAAATATTATATTGATTATGTCAGAGTCTATCAAGTGGATAAATAATAAAAATGAGTGTGTTTTATTAGCAGAAATAGATATAGCCATGAAAAAAATTACATTATTTCTATTGGTATGCATCTTATGTATATCTAGTGCCAATGCTCAAAGAACAGGCTCGCAGAAGAGACGTGATAATATAAGCTATTATATCAGTTGTGGCATGTCAATAGATTCTGTTATACAAAAAGCGAAGCCCTATTTTGGAAAATTTCGATTGGAGTTTATCTTTAAAGATGGAATTCATTATTTGGCTCATCCTATAACACTAACATCTTTTTGTTCTGGGACACACAAGTATCCTGTCTTATTTCGGAGTGAGCATCCGGGCAAGGCGATAATAAGCGGTGGTATGAAACTGTCGCTTATGTGGCGTCATTATAAAGGAAATATTTATTGTGCCGATGTGCCTTCATCAATCAATTCTATCGACCAATTATATATTAATGGTAAACGAATGCAGATGGCACGTTATCCCAATGTGATAAGAGGCAAGAATATTTACGACACATGGAATTTGGGAGAAAAGAATGCTTGTCGTGACAATTGTCTTGATAGTACCCGGATATCCTTATGGAAGGATCCTACCGGAGGATATCTTCACGCCATGCACGAAGCTCTTTGGGGAGATATGCATTGGCTGATTAAAGGGAAGAATAAATCGGGATGTCTTGAATTGGAGGGCGGATGGCAGAATAACCGGCCAGCAGCTATGCATCCAGTGTATAAATATGTAGAGAACATCTTTGAAGAATTGGACGCTCCTGACGAATGGTATTTCAGTCCGTCGACTCATCAACTATATTATTATGTATCAGATGCACCGTCTTTGGCCAAATCTGAAGTAGAAGTAGTGCTTCTTGCCAATCTCTTCACTCTGAGAGGAAGTCAATCCTTACCTTTGCGTTATGTTGAGATGTCGGGCTTAAGATTTCAACACACGTCTCGTACTTTTATGGAGAATAAAGAACCGTTGTTGCGTAGCGATTGGACTATCTATCGCGGTGGTGCATTGATGTATGAAGCTACCGAAAATTGCCTCATCTCGAATTGTGATTTTGAACTATTGGGTGGAAATGCTGTTTTTGTGAGTAATTACAATCGTTGTCTTATGATAAAAGGTTGCTATATCACGGAGAGTGGAGCAAATGGCATTGCCTTCGTCGGTAATCCATTGGCAGTTCGCAGTCCACTGTTCCGTTATGGAGAACAAAACTACTCTGCAATAGATCGTACTATAGGCTCTATCAATAATGATTATCCTATCGACTGCAAAGTCGAGGACTGCTTGATAACTCGCACCGGTCGTTATGAAAAACAGACTGCGCCAATACAAATTTCCATGTCGAAGTGCATCACGGTCAGTCATTGCTCTATATATAATGTGCCTCGTGCCGGTATTAATATCAATGAAGGTACGTTTGGAGGACATATCATAGAGTATTGTGATGTTTTCAATACGGTACTTGAAACGGGAGACCATGGCAGTTTCAATTCTTGGGGACGTGACCGATATTGGACACCTAGTTGTAGGATAACAGAGCAAGAAGTAGCTAAAGATCCGATATTACCTCATTTGGATATGCTCGAGCCTAATATTATTCGCAATAGCCGTTGGCGTTGCGACCATGGTTGGGATATCGACTTGGACGATGGTTCCAGCTTTTATAGGATATATAATAATGTATTGCTCAATGGTGGATTGAAACTGAGAGAAGGTTATGGACGAGTAGTCTACAATAATATTGTTATTAACAATTCACTCCATCCTCATGTCTGGTATTATAATTGTGGTGATACAGTGAGAAACAATATATTCTTTGATTCTTATAAGCCTATCGGCATCGAATCAAAGAAATGGGGCAACCTAATCGACTATAACTATTTTATTAAGGCTACAGATAGAAATAAATACCAAGTTATGGGTTGCGATAGACATTCTCTTTGGGGTGATCCTTTGTTTGTTGACCCTTCTGTTGGAAACTATCAGGTAAAGCCTTTATCTAAAGCATTGTCAGTTGGTTTTAAGAACTTCCCAATGGATTTTGGTGTTGTCTCTCCCCGATTGAAGAAGATGGCGGCCAAGCCGTTGCTTCCATTATTGAACTATAAGATGGATGATGCATCGGAAAGTGCTACCTATCAATGGCAAGGATTGTTGCTGAAGAAAATTGAGACAGATGGTGAACAATCTGCTGTGGGCAGAAAAGACAAATGCGGGTTGCTGGTGATTGCTGTAGGCGATCATTCTATTTGGAAAGATATAGTGCAAATTAATGATGCTATAATGGGCTATGGTTCCTATAATATATGTAGCTTCGACGAACTGATCAGTGCCGAGAAACATTCTACGAAGAAAGAGATATCTTTGTGGAGAGAACAACATATTATTAAAGTAAAAATATAATCATGGCGGGGACTGTTTTGACTCTATAAACTTGTGTCATTTTTGAAATTTATTTTGCCATAATTGTAAGTTGTGATAACAGGGCTATGTCTAACTTTGTACTTAAACTACATATATTAAGATAAAAGCAGTAATGAAAAAAAATGTAAGTTGAAAATCAATAAATGTTTTGTCTCTATTCTTTGCTGTCTAAAATGTTCTTTATAACTTTTCACGATAGAAGCATATCATAAAGCAATGCTCTCCAATCTGACCAGTCAGTTCTTTAATTCGTGGCAGAAAGATGGAAACCTGGGCATGACAGCAGCTATTGCCAATATGCTATTGCAAAGCCAGGATGGAGAAATCAATTGAATGTTTGATTAGTATGTTCTGTTCATCTCCTGACCATTACTGTGCTCTATATCCTTGAAGTCCCGCTTATTGCCTCTGCGGAAAGTATAAGATATAGAGAGCGAGACGAACGGCACATGCTTTCCATACATATCCGAACGTTGGATAATATCTGGCGTAGTGACCGTAGTTCTGTTCTTCTGGCAGCAGATGATATCGCTGAGACTCAGTTTGGTTGTGAGGCTGTTGTCCAAGAAACGTTTCATGAACGAAGCATTGAGTGTATGATAGTCGTTACTTCTGCCGTAGGCTGTCCGTTGAGATGAAGTATAGCGGTAGAGCAACTCGAACTGGATATCGGCTGGAAGAATAATGGTTTGCCTGGTGTATAAGTCCCAGTTGAAGCTATGATTGTTGATTTCTGTCGTCTTGAACGAATTGTAATTGAACTCAGCCTGATTGACCATCGACCATCTTTTGCTGATAGTCACCGGAGCATAGACGTTGAAGTTGAACAAACGCTGTTTCACACCATCAATCTTTGTCGACACGGTCATCGCTCTATCATTGACTACCTCATTGGTGTTGTAACTGCTCATGCCGTTGTTGCTCCAATGATAGGTCGCCGTACAGAAATATCTTTTCTTGAAATTGTAAGATAAAGCCACGGTATTACTGAAATTGGGTTTCAGATTAGGATTGCCTTCTATGATAGTGTAGCGCGATGAATAGAATCGGTAAGGTATCAGCGAGAAATAACTGACACGATTGGTGCGCCTGTTGTATGAAACGGACAGTTGATGATTGTCGGAGAAGCTACGCGATAGATAGAAACTCGGAAACAAATCGATATGATGGTAGGTAGAACCGGCTACATTCGTGTTGGCTTTGACATACTCTTCGCGCAAACCGGCTGTTAGGCTCCATGCTTTCTTGCTTAAACTGTACTTCAGATAGGCAGCCTGCAAACGTTCATCGTACTTGAAGTCGTAGCCCATATCGGTCTGGGCAGTCCATTTGCTATTTTCAAGTTGAAAGACTGAGAGACTGTTCCACACCGTGCTATAACTGCCTTTGATACCTGATGTAATCATTCCGGCACTGCCGAGGTCGCCGGTATAACGAATCTCGGAAGAAGCTATCGTATAGGGTTTGTTCTGCTTGTTGCGTTCGTTTTCCTGCGATATCAGATTGTCAGAACTTCCATAATTAATATAGGTATAGTCATCGTCGACATAATAATGATATTGACGAACATAATCGGCCATGAATAGCAACTTATGATTCTCTTTTTTGTCGAGACTATAAGTATAGTTGAGTGAAGAGTTGACCGAATGCATCTTCTGATTCTCCAAGTGGGCAGTTTGTGTTCTGGAGATATCGTTTGTTCCGACGCCACCTATCAGAGTGGCGCTTTCCATGTCTTCATCTTTGGCCCATTGCGACAGAGAAGCATAAAGAGCCAGTTTGCTGCGCTTCGAGAAATCATAATAAAGATTGGTTTGCAAATTGTAGATATGGTCTTTCATATAGTCTATCATCTTGTCGTCGTAAGTGATTTGTTTCTTCAGATTCTCGGTATACTCGTCGCTGTTCATATAGTTGTTGTTGCCGTAAGTAAATGTCCCGTCGTAAGAAACATCGAAGCCAAACTTCTGATTGCTGAATGAATAACGCACATTAGGTTCCAAAGCTTTATACTGGATAGCATCCAACGTCCCTCCCAACGTCAGCTCTTGGCCGATATATCGTCCTCTTGTGATGATTCGTATCACTCCACCTGCACCTTCGGCAGAAAACTCTGCACCGGGGTGAGCTATCACTTCTATCTTATCGATATTCTCCGATTTCATGCTCGAAAGATATTGCGACAAAGCTTCTCCTTTAAGATTAACATCCCGGTTGTCGACCATCACTTTTGCTCCCGGTATGCCGTTGATGGTGATATTGCCACTGCCCGACCAAACGCCCGGCAATTGCTGAAGAAGATTTTGCACGCTATTGCCAAAAGCCAGACTGCTGTTGTGAATGTCGACAACAAGACGGTCGCCCTTCTGAGTGATAGTAGGACGAGTAGCCGTTACCGTTACAGATTTTATTCGAGTCACTTGGGTATAAAGTCGGACGTTGCCTACGTTGCTGCGATCGAAAATAGTAAAAAGAGTTTGACAGCCCACGTAACTGATGCGGGCAAGCACTCTATTCTCATCACAAGGAATAACGAATTCTCCATTCTCATTGCAGACTCCGCCGGTGATATAAGTAGAATCAGAGGGTTGCATCAACACGACATTGGCAAATTGGACAGGTATTCCTTTATTATCCATCACCCTTCCGATAAATTTATGCTTTTGCTTCTGCACGCACTCCACAAAGATATTCTTTCCGTCTATTGTCAGCTTCATCGGATAGAAACCTATAATCTGCCGAATAGCTTCGGGCACCGTCTTATCTCTCACCGTAGTAGTCACAGTAAAGTCTTCCAATTCATTATATATAAAGTTGATAGTATAATCTTTGGTCGAAGCCTCAATCCATTTGAGCGCCTTCGACATAGACACGCCTCGAAACTCATGGCTCACTTTCTGAGCATAGATTGACGCTGCGGCAAAGAGCACTATCAATAATACAAAATATCTTTTCATTCTTATCTTTTTATATATAACGGACGAGTTATGTTTTTTATAGCCATTCATTCTACTTCCATTTTGCCGTCTACCAATGTGATGGTGACCTTCTCGAAATGATTCATGGTTTCGATAACTGTTTCTATCGTCTGGGTCTTGTCCCAATGAAAGTGAAGACGTAAGTGTTTGGACGACTCAGAACGATACTCTACCTTTATATTATAATAGGTGGCAAGTTCGTTGAGTATTGTTTGTAATTCTACGTCGTCGAAAGATTTCTCTTTAACGGTGAGCGTATCGCTCTTTTCTGTTGCGATTTGAGTAGCTGATTGTTGCTCTGCGACTTTGGCTACCGGCGTTTCTAGCTTGGCTTTGTGTTCGGTAGATGGTCTGGTGAGGGCTATTGTGGCAAATGCAATGCCAGATATCATTGCTATGCCGATGATGATGGCTGCTGCGCTATGCCAAGAAAAATGATGGAAGTGCTTGGCTTCGAACTTCTTCAAAGCTTTTTCGGTATCGGGTGGGGTAGGACTAGAGTAAGCATTGTCTGCCTTCACCATGAGTTCGTAATAGGCACGGCATTCATCATCTTCGAGCAGCCGGTTGATTTCGTTTTCGGTATACTGTTCGGGATGCTCTATCATATCGAGCAAACGTTCTATCTTATCATCTGTTTTCATTGTCATTCGTTTTTTAAATTGTCTTTCAATATCTTCAAGGCATGAGATAGATGCTTGTAAACCGCAGCTTCGCTGATGTTCAGTTCCAAAGCTATCTCTCTGTACTTCTTCTTCTGCTCGTATTTCATCAGAAGCACCTGTTTGTCTTTGACAGGCAAGAGTGTGTCTACGAGTTCTCTTATCCTGTTTAGTTCTGCTTCCCGATTATCCACATCGGGCATTATCAGAGGCGTCGTGTCTAGTGTGAGCAACCGATAAACACGCTCTTTGATCTGATAGTGTTCCAACAAATCGAGACAACGATTGCGGACGCACATCAAAAGATAGTTCTTCGACTTATCGCCGTCGGGATTGATTGTTCCATCCCAAACTGCTGTGAATATGTCGCTCACTACATCTTCGGCTTCTTCGTCATCTTTGAGCAACAGCCGTGCTAGCGTGAGCATCTGCCCATAATGATTTCGGAAGAGTGTCTCGAACTGCTTTTTATCTTGCATCTTATTATCGTCTTTACTTATAAAACGAATGAACTTTGTTTTTCCCAACCCCGAAGGTACGAAATAAAGAAGATATTTTACGGAAACTAGAATATTTGTGTGTAGAAAGCTATTCAATCTGTCGTCTCACGGTTGTGATTCGATCGAATCACATACGTGAGTTGACCGAATCACATATGTGAGTTGATCGAATCACGGCCGTGGAACGACAGCATGATAAGATGGCGGCAGATGAGTAGACTTATCTAAGTCGTTGGCGATTAGTGGATAAATACGAAAGTCGCAAGAAAGATGATTTGTACTTTCTTGCGACTTTCAGTTGTAGGTTGGTGATACGTTATCAGTAATTGCCTAGGCTAGGCCCATCAATAATTAAGGGTTGTGCTAGTCCGGAACGCATATCTTTGGATGTTCTCCTGAAGTCGGCAGCGCTGATGTCGATATCTCTGTTTACGGTTCTGTCTTTGTCGAGCAGACTGTGAGAGAAGAGCCACTCGTATGTCTTTCGAAGATAAAAAACATGGACCGGCATGCCATGATTGCCTCCTTGGAACCAAGTATACCGTAGTCGGGAATCATTATTGGTACTCTGCAGCTTATCGACCACTCTCTTTGACTGCTGAATGGAAACAGCTCTATCGGCTGTGCCATGAAATATCCAGAAAGGCAGCTTGCCCAATCCGCTGAAATCTTTAAGAGAAGTACCACCGCAAAGAGCCATTCCCGCAGCGATACGGTCGGGATATGAGCCACATACATCCATCGTGCCATAACCGCCGAGACTCATGCCTAGAACGTAGACTCGGGTAGTGTCGCATTTGTAGTTCTCTTTCACCCAATCCAGCACCTGCATAATCTTCTTAGGACTCCATGCGCCGCCCGGATTTTGAGGGACAATGGTCAGCGCATTAACTTCCCTTCCTCTTACGATGGCATCGAGAGGACCATAACGACGCACTTTGTTGAGATTGTTGCCACAAAGACTTGCCCCATGCAAAAAGATGATGACGGGTGTACTTTCGAGCGAGAAATAATAATCCTGGGGAGTATATACCCAGAAATTGTAACCACCCGGAATCTTACCTTTTACGGGACGAAGAAAATCGTATGCCGAAGAGCTGAGAGAAACCAGCGTCAGCATGAGTATAAAAAGAATTTTTCTCATTTGCATTCATCATATCTTTGCATTAAAGCAAAGGTAAAAATATTTTTTTTAACTGAAAAGATATCGTCCGATAATAACATTGAATATTATAGGAATTTTGCATTCATTGAAACTTTTCTTCGTTTGCGATGCTGATTGTTAGCATGTTGTAGAAAAACATAGGCCCGAGCCGCGCAATACCTGCGAAACTTGGGCCAATAAAAGAGAGAGTATATTAGTTGTTTTGTGTCTATGTTGTGTAAATCACTTTGTTTCTTTAATATAGAGCTTGTATCCGTTGCTCTGTATACATTTTATTGCTTCTTCGTTCGACATTCCTACGAGGGTGAGTTTTCTGATGTATGAGTTGCCTGTAAGTGATAAATGACTTCCTTTTTCTAGGATGACATCTACTTGCTGGCTCTGATTGTTTGTGTTGATAGAACCCGTGTAACTGGCTGCTGCACCGAGCGTGAGTTGTATACTGCTGATGCTGTCGGCCAATAGCGCGCCTTCCAGATTCTGATTGATAGCTTTGAATGTGACTTGTGCTCCATTCTTGCCGCGACGCCCCCAACGGTTGTTGCCTTCGGCTTTGAGGAGTATTCCGCTTCTTCCTATCAGTTTATCATTGTCGAGACTGATGCTGGTCTTGGTATTGGTGCAATAGAACATCGGACCTTCGGCAGCAATCAACTTGCTGTTCTTCATCACAATCGAACTTGTCCCAACCCCTGCATCTCCCGAGAAACTCTGATAAAGCATCACGCCCCAATTCTTCATTCCGGTAAGTGTGCAGTTGTCTAGTGTGATAGAGTTCTTGCCTTCGATAACGGCAGCTTCGGAGCCCGAAGCATAGAAAATGCTGTTGTCGGCACTGATATTTCCTGTAGAGTAGATGCCCGGCGAACCTTGACCATGTGTTGTGGCATTGCAACCGGTAACTTTGACTGTGCCTTCGCCGCGGTCGGTAGCAAGAGCTGCACAATGGGCACCTTGAGTAGTGATAGTGACATCTTTGCCGCTTATAGAGCCGCCGTATGTGGCATCCAAGCCGCGAGATGAATTCTTCTGGGTATCAATACATATATTATTAACGGTGATTTTGGCATCCTTGCCGTATGCAAACACTGCGTTCGCACCTTCGGCATTGGTTGATATACTACCTCCGTTGAGCGATGCTGTTGCACCCGATTCTGCCGCAAAAGCCGCATTCAGTCCGTAGAAGTTGCTTTCGTCTCCCGATGTTGTATCGCCGCCATCTTTCTTGATAGTAAGGTCTTCGCCATTGAAAGTCTCACCTTTCAGTACTCTGATAACTGATTCATTTGATTTGACAGATGAAAGAGCCTTTTCTTTTAGTGCCGCATTCGTGCTGAGAGTGTTGGCAGAAGTCGCAGCTATAGAAGGCGTGGCACTCATCATACCGCCGCCACCCATCATCGGACCATGACCATTCTCTTGACCCTGGCCCTGGAAACCATTTCCTTCTTGAGGGCCATACATGCCACTCTGATTATTGAGCGAGTCGGGCGAGAAAGTCGACATACCGCCGAAATGTTGCATATTGCTGAAAGCATTGGCTGAGCCTTGTTCGGCTAGCCATTTCTTCCATGCTTTCAGTTCATCCTTATCCAGTTGCCCATCTTTATTTGTATCGAATTTCTTTAATATCGTTTTGTTGTGGCGTTCAATTATTTTCTTCAGTTGGTTCATCAGTTTAGTAGACTGTGCCTCATCAATCAGACTCAACGTACTGATATCTAAACCTTCACTGATGCCTTTTTTAGTTTGGGTATTGGTCTGACCATCTTGTTCCATCGGACCCATACCGCCCATAGGAGGAAATCCTCCACCTCCGCCGAAGCCGCCTTCGAACTGAGCCATTGCCGCTACCGACATGAATAGCGATGCAATCATTGTAAAACAGATTTTTTTGAATACCATAATGTTGCCTTTAAAATTTGTTTGTAAAGATATGGTGAACCTTTTATATGTTAACAATAAAATATACGAACGACGATAATTTATAGATTAATCGGCAAAAGAAAAGAAGATGATTCATAAATTATGGACAAAGGAGCCTATTTTTTAGAATACAATGCCTTGCTCTTCTATTCTCAAACTATTATGAAATAAAAGCTACAAAATAAATTTGAAATAAAAGAATTATAAGTATATTTGTAGGGATGATGTGTATAAAAAGTCGTTGATTCAATTATTGGGGACGATAAAATGAGAAAGAAATTGAAAATAAATAAATGGTTGTTGGTACTTTTATTTGTGCTATGCAATTGTTCTGCTTTCTCTTATGGAAGTCCAGTCAAATCACAGAAAACGATATGTCTTTTGGGTGAAAAAGATTATGCCCCTTATGTTTTTGTTAATGACTTAGGCAAACCAGATGGTTTTTGTGTGGATTTGACAAAAGCTGTGATGCGCATACTGAATTTGCCATATAGTATTCGTCTGCAAGGTTGGGCTTCTTCGCTCGATTCTATTAAATCTCAAAAGGCAGATTTATTAATGGCTATATCTTATAATGAGAAAAGAGAAGAATATCTTACGTTCGGAGGTAGCTTTGTCAATCTTTCTCAGAATATCGTATTCCGTAAAGGTACAACTCCTATACAATCTTTAGAGGATCTGCGGGGAAAGAAGATTCTTGTAGAGCGAGATGCCATTGGCCAATATTTTCTTGAGAAAGCAGGGTTCGGAAAATATCTTTATAATGTTGATGGCGTTTCCAAAGGATTCAAACTTCTAGCGAGCGGCTATTACGATGCTATGGTTTGCGATTATGATAATGCTTCATATCTAATTTATAATTTGGGCTACACCAATTTGCAAATGGTGGACCTCCAAATGACGAACAAACTTTATTGCTTTGCCGGTACTGATGAATTATTGATGGCACGTATTGATTGGGCGGTTCAACAATTGAAGTCGAGTGGTGAATATAGTACCATATATAATAAATGGTTCAATCGGTATGCTCCATCTACCTGGAAGCGAGTGGTGATGATTTCTGTCGTTGCATTGCTCCTTATCGCTCTGTTGCTTTGGATATTCAATATCCTACTTCGACGCAAAGTGGCCAAGTCGAAAGAAATGCTCGATACTAAGAATACTCAGCTATTGCTTGCTTTGCATGCTGGAGGTATGATGGTTTGGGGATATGACGTTCATAAGAATCTCTTATTTAATGTAGAATCTGACGAATTTCCTACAGAAGGAATCGCCCCCGAAAAAGAGATCGCTCGCTATCATCCCGACGACAGAGAATTCCTATTGAATACCATGGCAGAGGTGACAAAGGGAAATATACCCGACCATCCCATTTGTGTTCGGAAGAAATGCAATGATGGATCAAAAGAATGGATGTATTTAGAAAAAGAGTTTTCGTGCGTTAAAAACAAGGAAGGCGAAGTTGTAACTATCATTGGTACCCATAAGGATGTGACCGATAGACATCGTATGCAGACCTTGCTCGAAGAAAGTGTACGTCGAATGGGCTTTGCTATCAAAAGTGCCAATTTGGTGTTGTGGGAGTTTGATGTAAACTCTCGACAACTTAAATCGTATAATGAACCGCTGGTCCATTTTGAAGATACTTATTTAATGCTTTCAGATGAATTCTTACGTTATACTCACCCTGAAGAGATAGCAAAGACGAATTCTATGTTTGAATTGATGAAAGATAGGAAGGATGAACCCTTTACTTTTCAAATTCGTCTCAAATATCCGGCAGATTCTAATTGGCATTATTGTATGGTAGTGGGAGCTCCTTTTGTGAAGGACGATAAGACTGGTCAGGTGATAAAGTATGTAGGACTACGAAGAGATATCACCGAGATGACTCTTATCAATCAGAAACTAGAAGAAGAGAAAATCAAGGCACAAGAAGCCGATCGTCTGAAATCTGCATTTCTTGCCAATATGAGCCATGAAATTCGTACTCCTCTCAACGCAATTGTTGGCTTCTCAAACCTTTTGGAAGAGACAAAAGATGAAGAGGAAAAGGCTAAATTTGTACAGTTGATTAATACAAACAACGAACTGCTTCTTCAATTGATCAATGATATTCTTGATTTATCAAAGATAGAGTCGGGCGTGATGGATCTTCACTGCGAGGAATTTGATTTCGCAAAAGCTTTTCAACATTTGTATGATAACTTTAAGGAACGGATTAAGAATCCTGCCGTCGACTTTATCTGTGAGAATCCATATAAAAGTTGTATGTTGTATGCCGATTCTAATCGTATCTTACAAATCCAAACTAACTTTATTACTAATGCTTTGAAATATACACATAAAGGATTCGTTAAAATGAGCTATCAATGCGTTGATGATGGACTTAAACTGATGGTAGAAGATACCGGAATAGGAATGCCGCCGTCAAAATGTAATAGGGTATTTCAACGTTTTGAGAAACTTGATAGTTTTGCACAAGGTTCAGGATTAGGATTATCTATCTGTAAGGCTATTGTCGACGCCTGTCATGGCCATATAGGATTCGAAACGGAAGAAGGAAAAGGTTCTTTGTTTTGGGCATGGATACCGTGTAAGATTTCTCATCTTGTTCCTAAATAGAAAGATATTAGAGAAAACTGATCGGATAATAATATGTTCTAACATTTTAGCATTTTAATTGAAAACGATCGTTTTATAAATATTTCTCCTGATGAACCATTATGGACTTGTTTGAATTCTGTTAATCTTTTATATTTGTTCAAAATTCAAACAAATTAAAATATAGCACAATGAAAAAATCACAATTTATCCTAGAACTGTTCTTGCTGTTGATAATCGCAGGTTGTTCAAAAGGAGGTAGTTTGGTAACTCCCGACCCTATACCAACACCGCCTACTCCTGTTGCCAAAAATATCCCCATCTCTTTGGCATGTGGTATTAGTTCTCGTGCATCCGAAACGGGTTTTGATAACAATGATAAAATCGGATTGTTTGTGGTTAACTATAATAATGGTAGTGCCACATCTTTGCAACTTACCGGTAATCATGCTGACAATTTGTGCTTTACTTATAATGGATCATGGACTCCTGATAAAACCATCTATTGGAAGGATGAAACTACCAAAGCAGATTTTTATGTGTACTATCCATATACTACTCTTTCTTCGCTCAACGCCCAGCCTTTCAGCGTGAAAGAAAATCAAGCTACATTAGATAATTATAAAGGTAGTGAGTTGTTGTGGGGAAAAGCCACAGGCATATCTCCTACAGAAAGTGCAGTGAGCATTACGACTAATCATGTATTGAGCGCAGCTGCTATCAAAGTTGTAGCGGGCAGTGGCTTCACTGCAGAAAGTCTGGCAGCCGCTAATGTCAGCGTCAAACTAAACGGACTTAAAGTTGGTGCAACTCTAGATCTATCTACAGGTGTTGTAACGGCAACGGGTGATGCCAAATCTATCGTACCATACAAAGATAGTGATACTTATAGAGCTATTATTGTTCCGCAAGCGGTGGCCGAAGGCAATCTGATTACGGTAACAGTAGATGGCCGCGACTATAATTTAAAGAAAGCTTTCACCTTTGAAGCTGGTAAACGGCATACCTTCACTGTCACAGTGATTAAGACGAGTGAAGGAATCAATGTTACGATTAATTCATGGAAAGACGATGGAACCGATAATGGCGGAACAGCCGTATAACCGTTATCTGATATTTAAAACTATTCGATTATGAAAACAAAACATTATATAGCTATTTTCTCTTCTCTAGCCACATTACTCATTGCATCTTGTGCCGACAATGATTTTGGCAGTGTACAATCGGGGAGTGGACAGAAACTTTCTCTATCGGGAGAGATAGATCAACAATATTCGTCGAGAGTCAATGACGGCGGTTTCGCCAATGGCGATGAAATGGGCGTTTATGTAGTAGATTACCAAGGCAGCACAGCGGGAGTGCTTCAAAACACAGGAAACCGTGCTACCAATGTAAAACATACATTCGATTATGCCAATTATAAATGGGTTTCGGCATACGACATCTACTTCAAGGACGAACATACTCCGGTAGATATTTATGGCTATTATCCATATTCTTCTCCTTCGGATGTTAATGCCTATAGTCTAGAAGTCGCCAAAGACCAATCTACTTCAGCAGGCAACGGTAACTTGGGTGGCTATGAAGCAAGCGACTTCCTTTGGGGTAAATCAGAGAATGTAACTCCTACCGACAAGACTATCAAACTACCGATGTATCATAGAATGAGTAACATCCGTGTCACTTTGGCAATGGGTGATGGCTTTACAGAAAGTCAGTGGGCTGCTGTTACAAAGAACATTCTCGTTATGAGTACCATTCGCAAGTCGGTTATCAATCTTGCTGATGGTTCAGTAAGAACAGATGGCTCGGCTTCTGCAACACCGATAACTCCATATAAGAATGGTTCAGAGTTTCGCGCCATTGTTGTACCACAAACGGTGGCAGCCAATTCTCCACTTTTCAATATTACAGTCGATGGAGTGAATTATTCTTTCACTAAGTCGGAAGCTTTTACCTATACTCAAGGCAAGATGAACAACTTCACGATTAAAGTAGATAAGAAAAGTGTCAGCGGTCAATACTCCTTTACTCTTGTCGATGAATCTATCACAGCTTGGGAAGCTGATACTTTTACTCATGAAGGAACAGCCAAAGAATATGTGATTATTAATTGTCCAGAAGGAGGAAAGCTAAGCGCAAGTATTAAGGCAGCAGGAAAAGATTATACGAGACTTCAGAATATGAAGGTGACGGGAACAATTAATGCAAATGATTTCTTTTTTATGAGAGATTCTATGAATGTGTTGAATGCCATTAATTTAAAAGATGTTTCAATAAAGGCAATTGATAGTTATAAAGATGATGCAATTCCTGCTGGGGCAATGGGCGATAAAATATCTCTCTTGCGCATCGTTTTACCTGACAAACTTAAAATTGTTGGTTCAGGAGCTTTTGATAATTGTAGGAACTTAACGGGATCATTAATTATTCCAGAGGGAGTAACTAACTTGGACGCTGGCGCTTTTGGCGGATGCGTTTCATTAACTGGTACTTTAAGTTTACCTTCTACTCTTGAATATATAGGTGGTAATCATTCTGTTGGTGATTTAGGCGTTTTCGTCGATTGT
>DAIUBN010000054.1:0-15704 GCA_036846645.1 Bacteroidaceae bacterium
GCTTCGTCTCGGCATAAAAAACAAACGAGTTTGTTTTGTTCTACTCTCAACTTGCATTATCTTTGCACCGTCTTTTAATACATTAATATATATGTCACAAGAATTATTCTCTACTCTGCCCTATAAAGTGGCAGACATTAACCTTGCCGATTTTGGACGCAAGGAAATCGATATGGCTGAAAAAGAAATGCCCGGCCTTATGGCTCTTCGCGAAAAGTATGGAGAATCGAAGCCTCTGAAAGGGGCTCGCATCATGGGCTCGTTGCACATGACCATTCAAACTGCTGTTCTTATTAAGACTTTGGTCGCTCTTGGTGCTGAAGTCCGTTGGTGCTCTTGCAACATTTATTCTACTCAAGATCATGCAGCTGCTGCTATCGCCGATATGGGTGTTGCTGTTTTTGCTTGGAAAGGCGAAACTCTTGACGATTATTGGTGGTGCACACTTCAGGCTTTAAACTTTGCTGATGGTAAAGGTCCCGACGCTATCGTTGATGATGGTGGCGATGCTACATTGATGATTCATCAAGGTTATCATGCCGAGAAAGATGCTTCTATTCTCGATGCAGATGTTAAAGCTGGTGACGAGATAGCACTCAATGCTCTACTCAAGAAAGTGCTGGCTGCCGATAAAGACCGTTGGCATTGTGTTGCTGCCGGTGTTCGTGGTGTTTCAGAAGAGACTACTACCGGTGTTCATCGTTTGTATCAGATGCAGGAACAGGGTGAATTGCTATTCCCTGCTTTCAATGTAAACGATTCTGTTACGAAATCTAAGTTCGATAATCTATATGGTTGCCGCGAGTCGCTTGCCGATGGTATCAAACGTGCTACCGATGTGATGATTGCTGGTAAGACAGTTGTTGTTGCCGGTTACGGAGAAGTTGGTAAGGGCTGTGCTCAGTCAATGCGTTCTTATGGTGCTCGTGTCCTGGTTACCGAAATCGACCCGATTTGTGCTCTTCAGGCTGCTATGGAAGGCTTTGAAGTGACAACAATGGAGGAGGCTTGCTCTCAAGGTAATATCTTCGTCACAACAACCGGTAATATCGATGTTGTTCGTGTTGACCATATCGCTAAGATGAAAGATCAGGCTATTGTTTGCAACATCGGTCACTTTGATAACGAAATTCAGGTTGATGCGCTCAAAGCATATCCTGGTATTAAATGTGTCAATATCAAACCACAGGTAGATCGTTATTATTTCCCCGATGGACATAGCATTATTCTGCTTGCCGATGGTCGTTTGGTCAATCTGGGCTGCGCTACCGGTCATCCATCTTTTGTAATGAGTAACTCTTTCACCAATCAGACATTGGCTCAGATGGAACTTATTAATAAGGATTATAAAGTGGATGTATATCGTTTGCCAAAGCATTTGGACGAAGAAGTAGCTCGTCTTCATCTGGAGAAAATCGGTGTAAAACTCTCTAAACTGACTCCTGAGCAGGCTGCTTATATCGGTGTCAACGTAGATGGTCCTTACAAAGCCGATCATTACAGATATTAATAGAACATACTAATAGTATAATATGAAAAAGTTTCTTCCAGATCTGATTGCAATTCTGATCTTTATCTTGCTCTCGTTCTCTTATTTCTTTCCGGCAGATATAGAGAACAGGGTGATTTTCCAGCAGGATAGTTCTGCCGGAGTAGGAGCAGGACAGGAAGCGAAGGACTATTTTGATAAGACTGGCGACCGCACCCGTTGGACCAACTCCATCTTTGGGGGTATGCCTACCTATCAGATGTCTCCTTCGTACAATTCGTCCAATTCACTAAGTATTATAGAGAACATCTATCATCTTTATCTGCCCGATTATATCAGGCTGGCATTTATCATGATGCTTGGTTTCTATATCTTGCTTAGAGCTTTTGGCGTTTCGGTATGGCTGTCTACCTTAGGCGGTGTCATTTGGGCGTTTTCGTCCTATTTCTTCATACTTGTTGCTGCCGGGCATATCTGGAAGTTCTATACTTTGGCCTATATTCCGCCAACAATAGCGGGTATGGTGCTCGCCTATCGAAAGCAGTATCTGCTGGGCGGCATCCTTACTACGTTGTTTGTAGCACTTCAGATTAAGTCGAACCATGTTCAGATGAGCTACTATTTCATGTTCCTCATGCTCTTCATGTTTCTGGCTTATCTGCAACAGGCTTATCAGTCGAAAGAATGGAAATCGTTCCTCAAATCAACCGGTGTACTTGTTGCTGCCGGATTGCTAGGTGTCTGCATCAATCTTTCCAATATTTACCATACTTATGAGTATTCGAAAGAAACGATGAGGGGTAAATCGGAACTGAAGCAGACGGGCGACCAATCTCAGAAGACAAAGAGCGGACTAGACAGAGACTACATCACTCAGTGGAGTTATGGCGTGTCGGAAACGGCTACACTGCTTGTGCCCAATGCCAAGGGTGGTGCTTCGGTGCCTCTCGCTCAAAATGAGAAGGCGATGGAGAAGGCCGATCCTAATTATACTCAGATCTATCAGCAGCTACCGCAATACTTCGGCGACCAGCCTGGAACATCAGGACCGGTCTATGTCGGGGCTTTCGTGCTGTTCTTGTTCCTGGTGGGCTGCTTTGTGGTGAAGGGTCCAATGAAGTGGGCACTCATCATCGGCACTATCTTCTCTATCGTTCTGTCGTGGGGTAAGAATTTTATGGGGCTCACCAATTTCTTTATCGATTATGTGCCGTTCTATGACAAGTTCCGTTCGGTATCGTCTATTCTGGTTGTTGCCGAGTTCACCATACCACTTCTTGCCATTTTCGGTTTGAAACGTATTATCGAAGAGCCCGAAGTGATTCAGAAGAATCGTCGTGGCATTATTATCAGTTTCTGCCTTACAGCAGGTTTGTCATTGCTGCTGGCACTCTTCCCTGGTATGATTACCGAATCTTTTGTTCCTGCTCAAGAGATGCAGGCATTGCAAAAGGCTATACCAGGCGACCAGCTGGCGCCATTGATTTCGAATATCTCTGATGTCCGCAGTTCGATGGTTACATCCGATGCTTGGCGCAGTTTGCTCTATATATTAATAGGATGTGCATTGCTTTACCTCTTCGTTAAGAAGAAACTCAATGCTACTTATACCGTTGCCGGTATCGCTATTCTCTGTCTTATTGATATGTGGGGAGTCAACAAACGCTATCTTAACGATAGTCAGTTTATCCCGAAGAGTGATACCACTGCCAAGTTCGAGAAGACCAGTACCGATATGCAGATTCTTAAAGATAAGTCGCTCGACTATCGTGTGCTGAATTTTGCTGGCGATACGTTCAATGAGAACAACACAGCCTATTGGCATAAGAGTGTCGGAGGTTATCATGCTGCCAAACTTCGTCGTTATCAGGAGATGATAGAACATCATATTGCTCCCGAGATGAACGCTGCGGGACAAGAGATCTTCAAGGTGAGCGGACAGATGGATAAGGTAGACGGTTCGAAGTTCCCGGTTTTGAATATGCTCAATACCAAATATTTTATTCTTCCTGTATCGCAGAGTCAGACTGTACCTATTGAGAATCCATACGCTTATGGCAATGCTTGGTTTGTTGATAAGGTGCACTATGTGAACAATGCCGACGAAGAAATTCAGAATACTGGCAAAGAGCTGCCTACACAGACTGCGGTTGTCAATAGTAAGTTCAAAGATGCTCTTGGTGGCGTTACTGCTTGCAATAAAGATACGCTTTCGAAGATTGCACTGACTTCTTATGCCCCCAACAAGCTAGTCTATCAGACATCAGCTTCAAAACCTGGCGTAGTTGTCTTCTCCGAGATTTATTATCCGGGCTGGAAAGCTACGATAGATGGCAAATCTACCGATATAGCTCGTGCCGACTACATACTTCGTGCTATGAATGTACCGGCAGGAAAGCATCAGATAGAAATGAGCTTCGATCCGGAGAGCTTGAAGATTACCGAAACGATAGCATTTATTTCGGTAGGTCTGTTGCTGGTTGGTATCATTTTCTTTATCATTCAGAATAGAAAGAAATTTCAGGCACAATCCTAAAGGGATTATTATAAATCTATAAATGAGGTGTATCAAATTTATTTTTGGTACACCTCATTTAAATTATTCCTATCTTTACACCAAGTAATAGAAACAACAATGAGATACTTATTTTCTTTCTTCGTGGTATTATTCTTTTCTGTCAGCTCTTACGGGCAGTTCGAAAAGATTGAAGAGCTATTCAATATCAAGCCCACTGTGCTTGATAAGATCAATAAGTATGATATTGTTGATAAGAACTTTGTTGATACTATTCCAATCGAGTTTACTCAAAATACCATTTATCTGACGGTGTACATCAACGACAATCCTCATCGTTTCATACTCGATACCGGTTCGGATGGCTGTGGACTACATAGCAACAGTATTGCTGGACGATATAAGGTGATTGGGCAGACCAATGTCGCCGATGTGAACAATACGAAAGGCAAACTCGATGTGGTGAGCATTCCATCTATTTTTCTTGATGGATTGGAAATGCGGGATTGTCCTGCGATAGTTCTTAGCGAACAGCCCTATTCTCATCTTGGTATAGAAGGTTGTATAGGCAATAATATCCTGAAGAACAAAATGTGCAAAATCGATGTTCGTCATAAAAGAATGATTCTGACAGATGATATTCACTATTTCGATGCCGACATCGGATATTCCATTCCATTCAAAACTTATTTGGGCTACTGCCCGTATTTCACCATCTATCCTGCCGATGGTCTCGAAGAAACGGCGTATTTCGATACAGGGAACACTTCTTTTTATGCCATGACCAACCGAACTTATCGTTTCATGAGAGATAAGGGTTTCAAGATAGATATCATAGATAGTGGATATGGAAAGACCACTCTTGGTGCACTCGGCAATGAAAACTATAATCTGAGTTTGCGGTTGAGGCTTAAAGATTTCAAGCTGGGCGAGCTATCTATTAAGAACGTAGAAACAGAACTTTTCCAAGATGCCAATTCGAGTATTGGCTCCGACTTGCTCAACTACGGCACTTTGATAATGGATTACATTAATCATCGTCTTGTCTTCACGCCCTATTCAGAGCCTGTCGTAGTTGAGACCGACCATTATCCATTCAGCTTGGTCACCGAGAACGGAGTAGTGAAAATAGGCAGGGTATGGCAAAACTCCTCGCTTTATAAACAAGGACTCCGTAGTGGATTCATTGTGAAGAAAGTAAATGGCCTATCTGCCGAAAGTGCATCTTTTATCATTTCACTGATACGCTCTGCCAAAGGTCCTACGACAATAGAATGCCGTAATTTGAATGGCTTGCCTTTCCAATTCACAATAGATAAATAGGATGAGAAGAGGTCGATTTTACTCCTACGACTTTCACCAACTGTTTGCTTCAGCACATCTCGCTATACTACAAGCAATTACACCAAAAGTACATCCGTTTTGATACAGGGAGATATCGTATAACGAGCACTGCGTCAATGTTTTAGGGTTTGACGCGTTTTGTGACGTAAACCCCTACCACACTGATATTCACCTCATAAAGCATCCTTCCACTATACCATCTTCGAGAGACCTTATGATTAAAGACTTGATTATCAGCAATGTTACAATGAAGATAAGAGTTGGTGAAAGTCGCTGGAGAGAGACTCAACTGCCTGCTGCCGCTCCAAGTCTCGACGGCTGACGATTGAAGTCTCGTGGGCGTACGATATTTGAATCGTTCGCCCTCGAGACTTGGAGTGTCGGCGTTCATTACTTATCTCGTCACCCTACACATCAAGTTGTATTTTTTATAAAGACAATTCCAAAATTTCATAAGTACCTTTCCAACGTAATGTCAGCTTGTTTTTCCGATAACGTGCTTATAGTTTTAGAGAAACATACAGACGTCACGAGTGTACGATAACTACAGTGTCGAAAAAATATCAAAAAATCATAATAAATAAGGATATTTTACTAACAATTTTCGTTGTACCTTTGTATCAAATATAAAGTTAATAATTTATGGCCCCTTTTATTTGCAATCTTAGGTGGCAGGACAAATGATGAATAAGTAAAATATGAATATAAAGGTGAGATTCGAACTGGGGCTGTTGTCACTGTTGCTATTATCGTTTATTGTACCGGCTTATGCTGTTGGTGCAAGAAGTGTTTCTTGTATAAACAATCCCGTTGACGGCAAAAAAGTGGTAGATAATGACACTGTTATTTCTCACGTGGTGACCTTGGACGAAATAATAGTGAAGGGAGTGAAACAGGAACATTTCTTAGGCGATGCAGGTGCTTCGAATAATTTGAGCCATCTTTTTCTGCAGACCAATGAAATAAAGAGCGTGAAAGAGTTGACGTCTTTCATTCCCAATTTCTATATGCCCGACTATGGCTCGAAGCAAAATTCTCCGGTATATATAAGAGGTATAGGCTCGAAGATTAATGCGCCGTCGGTAGGCTTTTATGTCGATGGTATCCCGCATTTCGAAAAATCTGCTTTCGATATCGACTTGTCTGATGTTAGTAATATTGAAGTGTTACGTGGCCCGCAGGGTACACTCTACGGCAGAAATGCCATTGGCGGTATAGTGAATATCTACACCCATTCGCCACTAGACTATCAACACTCCAGGATGAAATTGGGATATGGTAGTCGTAACGACTTAGAAGTGTCTGCTGCCAATTATACCAAGGTGAACAATCATTTCGGATTCTCACTGGTAGGAAATTATCATCAGAATGACGGTTTCTTCAGAAATGCATTTACTGGCGAGAAAGCCGATGACATTCGTGACGGTGGGCTAAGATTATCCGTTGTTTGGAAACCATCAGATAAGTGGACTCTTCGTTTGGGCTCATCCGGCAGTCTGTCTAAACAAGGTGGTTATCCTTATGGGACCTACAATGCTGCAACCAAAGAATGGGGAGGAGTGAACTACGATACATATAGTAGCTACCGACGTACGATGGTCAACTCGGGCTTTACTGCTAGCTACGAAGGCAAGTCATTTATCTTCAACAATCAGTTGTCCAACCAATTTCTCGATGATAAGCAGAATGTCGATCAAGACTTTACCCCTGTTCCTAAGTTCTTCGTCCAACAGAAACTTACCCAACGCCTATGGAGCGAAGAAATGACATTCAAATCTAAGAACAGCGGTCGTTATCATTGGATTACAGGTTTGTTCTTGTTTTATCAGAAAACGAATAACACTGTGGAGCTTCATTATTTAAAACAAAATTATTCTACTCCGAAGTATTATGCTATTCCTACTTATGGTGCAGCCATCTATCATCAGTCGTCATACGATATTACCAATACACTGACGGCCTCTATCGGACTGCGCTATGATTATGAGAGCTCGAAGAATACTTACGAAGCCTACAAACTGACTACGGCGGGAGTGCGAACACCGACCAATAATTTTGATAGCCGTATTCATTATAGTCAGTTCACTCCGAAGTTCACACTACTCAATAGGTTCGGTGCAAGTTCGGTATATGCATCGGTGACCAGGGGATATAAGGCGGGTGGATTCAATCTGACTTTTCAGAAGGATGATGAACGTAGTTTTGATCCGGAACATAACTGGAATTACGAAGTTGGTACACATCTGGATTTCCTGGGTGGACAGTTGAAAGCCGATATTGATTTGTTCTATATAGATTGGAGCAACCAACAGATTAGTCGCACCGTACCGGGAGTGGGCAATATACAATGTAATGCGGGCCATTCTGATAGTAAAGGAGTGGAACTTTCGATAGCTGCCCTGCCGCTGAAGGGATGGAACTTGCGACTTGACTATGGATATACTTATGCCCGCTTCTTGAACTACCAAAAGAGTGATGCAGTCAGTTATACCGGCAATATGCTGCCCATGGTGCCTAGGCATACCCTGTCTGTCACATCGAGCTATACTATATTCAAACCATGCCGAATGTTAGATAATCTCACTTTTGCCACTTCACTCACCGGTGTTGGAAAGATTTATTGGACAGAAGATAATGCCGCAGCTCAGTCTTTCTATGCACTGTTGAATATGAAAGTGATGGCTACCAAGGGACGCTTCACTTGGGAGATATGGAGCAAGAATATGACGAATACCGACTATGTGAGCTACTATTTTGTTTCTACTGGCAGTTTTGCTCAGAAAGGAAAACCTTTCAGCCTTGGGACATCTATTTTGATCAATATATAGAATATATAAGATAATGATGAACGAAGAAATAATAAAGAAATATAATGTACCGGTGCCGCGGTATACAAGCTATCCTACCGCAAACCACTTCGGACCCTATACTTCGCAAGAGTATCTGAAAGTAGTGGATGCATCGAATAATGCCAAACAGAATCAACTTTCTTTCTATATCCACATTCCTTTTTGCAGGCACTTATGCCATTACTGCGGATGCAATTCGGTAGCCATGGCTCGACCGGAAGTTGTTGAGGCTTATGTCAAAGCGCTTCATCAGGAAATAGATTTGCTATTGCCTCGGCTCGACAAGTCTCGTCGTATCTCTCAGATTCATTACGGCGGAGGTAGTCCGACGGCATTACCTATTAATATGATAGGCGAACTCAATGAACATCTGCTGTCGTCATTCGCAACGATAGAATGTCCCGAGATAGCAATCGAATGTCATCCGGGCTATCTTACAGAGCAAGATTGGTCAGCATTAATGAAGTGCGGATTTAATAGGTATAGTCTCGGCATTCAGGATTTTGATAATGCTGTGCTCAAAACGGTGAATCGTCGTCCATCATTGCTTCCACCTTCAGAAATCGTAGCAATGCTACATCAAGCCGGAGCTAGAGTGAACATGGATTTTATCTACGGATTGCCTTTGCAGACTCCCGAAAGCTTTCAGTCGACCATTGAAGAAGCGGTAGAAATGAACCCCGATAGATTGGTGACATTCAGTTATGCTCATGTTCCATGGGTGAATAAACGGCAATTGATTCTGGAGAAAGTTGGATTACCGGCCCGGGAAGATAAGTTGGAGATGTTCACTCGTGCCAGTAGCTTGCTCGTTGGTGCCGGCTATCGGCATATCGGTATGGACCATTTTGTGAAACTAGATGATGATTTGGCCATTGCTTTCGACGAGCATAAGTTGCATCGCAATTTCCAAGGTTATTGTCCAAGGCGTATCACAGCTCAGGTGTATGCTTTCGGTGTATCGGGTATCAGTCAGCTCGACAAGGCCTATGCACAGAATACAAAAGATATCCCGCAGTATATAGAAAGTATATCACGTGGCGAGCTCACCATCACCAAAGGATATGAGCTGACTCGTAATCAGCAAATCACTCGTGATGCCATAGAGTCGCTGATGTGCAACTATCAGTTAGATTGGTCCGACTTGGCAGATAGGTGGCAACTCTCTGTCGGCGAAGTGAAATCGGCTACAGCATACGATGCAGGAAGAATGGCGCAATTGGCTGCCGATGGCATTCTGACAGAAACTGTCGATAGCATCACCATTACTTCGGATGGGCAAACTTTTGTGCGCAACGTGGCGGCTCAGCTTGATGCAATGATATCAGATGGCGAACAGCATTATTCGAAACCGATTTAATATAAGATATGAGTAATCAAAAAGATAGTAAGGATGAATCCGAGCAACACTGCCAGGTGGTAGTGATAGGCGGCGGACTTACGGGGCTGACAACGGCTTTCACACTGCATAAAATGGGGTATACTGTGAAAGTGTTGGAGAAGAATGACCGCATTGGTGGACAAATTCATACTTTTCAAGAGAAAGGATATATATTCGAAGGTGGTCCCAATACCGGAGTCGTATCATATCCCGAAGTCAGTGAACTGTTCTCGGCTTTGAGTCCTGCTTGCACTTTGGCTACAGCCCGCGAAGCTGCCAAGTGCAGATTCATCTGGAAGGGACAACGTTTTCATGCTCTGCCTTCGGGGTTGAAAGAGGCATTGGCAACTCCTCTGTTCTCATGGAAAGATAAGTTTCGCATTCTTGGCGAACCTTTCAGAGCACCAGGCAAAGATCCAAACGAGTCGGTGGCTGCATTGACTTGTAGGAGATTGGGAAAATCGTATTTTAAATATGCAGTAGATCCCTTCTTGTCGGGAGTTTATGCCGGCGACCCTAATACACTCGTCACTCGCTTTGCGTTGCCCAAACTATATAATTTGGAAGCCGAATATGGAAGTTTTATTCGTGGAGCCATAGCTAAGGCACGACAACCTAAAACCGAACGTGATAAATTGGCAACCAAAAAAGTTTTCTCGGCTCAAGGAGGACTCTCTCACCTGACTGATGCCTTGGCTCAAGGCATAGAGGCTGATGATAATACTCAATCAACTAATGGTTCTATTCGCAGAATAGAATTGAGTGCCAGTGGAGTGTCTGTACGTCCATTAGATAAAGAAATTACTCCAGCTTCCGATAATGAAACTTCTGATGCTTTGAGATGGCAAGTGAGTTACACCAATGCCCAAGGAACACCATGTAAAATACTTTGTCAGTGGGTTGTTACAACAACAGGGGCTTATGCTCTTCCCAATATATTACCTTTTGTAGACCATACCAGCATGAAGACTTTTACATCGCTGCGTTATGCACCGATAGTACAAGTCTGTGTCGGAATCAAGAATCCACATCCATCGTTGAGGCCTGCTTTTGGAGGATTGGTGCCCACTTGCGAACATCAGCCGGCATTGGGAATATTGTTTCCTTCCGATTGTTTCGAGGGGCGTGCTCCGCAAGGATGTTCTTTGTATTCCTTCTTCTTGGGTGGTATACGTCATCCCGAAGTACTGAATCAGACCGACGAACAACTGCATGCACTGGTTTGCAAATTGCTTCACGATATGCTAGGCTTCCCGTCCGAAGCAGAGCCCGATGTACTGCGCATCTTCCGTCATGAGAAAGCCATTCCTCAGTACGAGAAGAGCAGCGAACAGCGCTTTGCTGCTATCGAAGTGGTGCAGCACATGTATCCGGGACTGATGATTGGTGGTAATATTAAAGGAGGAATAGGCATGGCAGATCGTATCAGGCAAGCGGTGAATATATCTGTCGAAATCGACGAAAAGATGAAGGAGGAGAATAGATGAACATCTTGCGCCGTTGTATGCCCGATTCATCAAGCAAACTGAAGTCGTGGCCCACGTTCAGTCTCATTACATTTTTCTTTCTATATATTGCTCAGGCATTGCCCATGAGTTTCTTTTCTACTTCATTGCAAGTGATGATGAGACAGGCCAACTATTCGCTTACGGCTATTGCTCTTCTGCAAGTTATCAAATTGCCGTGGGTGTTGAAATTTGCTTGGTCGCCAGTGATTGATAGAAATTGCAGTTCGGTACCCGACTACAGACGGTGTATTGTTGGCACTGAGATTGTTTATGCTGTTTTGATACTCGCTGCAGGTATGCTGGAACTATCTTCTCATTTCTATTGGATATTGGGATTGGTTTTCCTGTCGCTTGTTGCTTCGGCTACACAAGATATCGCTACCGATGCGCTATCGGTCAGAGCTTTCAGTAACAAAGATAAGTCGTTGGTCAATAGTATGCAGTCGATGGGTAGTTTTGGCGGCACATTGCTAGGTGGCGGCGTATTGCTCATGGTACTCAATAAATATGGTTGGACAGTGGTGATGCCTTGTCTCAGTATTTTTGTGCTATTGGCATTAATACCGTTGCTGTTCAATAAAGGCATACATATCCATGAACAGACCAATCGGCGCAAAGCTCGCTTGATGGACTTTGTCTGGTTCTTCTCACAGAAAGGAATTGGTAAGCAGGTAGGCTTCTTGGTTCTCTATTATTCGAGCATCATCGGTATATTATCGGTGCTTCGTTCTTACTTGGTCGATCATGGCTATAATATGAAAGAGATTGGAGTGATGAGTGGAATACTTGGAACTTCGAGCGCTTTTGTTGCTTCGTTTTTCGGGGGTGTCATTGTTCGTCGATACGGATTGAAACGTTCTCGTCTTTTGTTCTCGGAATTGATACTAGCTACAGCCATCTATTTTCTGTTGTTGTCGTGGATTACTCCGACTACATTATTAATATGTATTGGCATCGTTTTGATGTGGAGTTGCTACGGTATGGCAACAATAGTAGTATATACTTCTGCGATGGCTTGTGTCCGTCCGGGTTGTGAAGGAACAGATTTTACCATTCAGACAGTCATTACCCATTTAAGCGGTTTGCTGGTGGCGTTGCTGAGTGGTAATATTGCCGACATGTTCGGTTATCACGGTTTGTTCGGAATGCAGACCATTCTGGCTTTATCATCCTTTATTTATATCCTATACTTCTTCAGAACAAAAAAGTCATGATCAATGTTTGGGTCACTTCTCCGTCTGTCTATGCCTCTCGTGTCTGTCAGGCTTTGTCGGAACAAGGCTTCCATGCGATAAGTGAGCCATTGATAGAGACAGATACACACTCTCGTTTGTCAACAGTGCGTCGGCTCATTCAGTGTGAATCTCGATATGATATATTGGCTTTCACCAGCCGAAGTGCTATCAAAGCATATCATGCTGTAGCAAGTGAATCGGAACATTATCCTCAGACCGATTGTTGTGCCATAGGAAAAGATAACGAACTTTTGGCTCAACTTCTGAAAGTGCAACCTGTCATTCAATCTGTACCTTTATCATCTTCTGCTACCGCGGTAGAAGCATCTCCGATGGGCATCGTGCAATATCTGTCTAAGAATACTACTTATACTCGAAAGACAATAGCAGTGCTGGCTCCACATGTAGAGCAAATATCAGAACCCGATACAGTTCCCGACTTCTTGAATGCTTTGAAAGGTATAGGGTGGGAGACCGATCGATACGATGTTTATACCACACTCATGCTGCAACCTTCACCCTCATTTGTTTCGTCTTTTGTCCATCCTGATAATGATTCAATGGCTTCTTCCAAAGATATATTATTGTTCACTAGTGGTGTAGAAGTCGAGTCTTTTATGACATTCGCTTCGGATGCCATGAAGCAACGAATAACATCCGGTGATGTGAAGGTTTGCTTTATGGGTAAATATACTGCCAGTTATGCTGCTAAACTAGGAATGAAAATAGATTTTGTACCAACAAGTTTTCATTCGTTTCGAGAGGTCGCTGCTCAAATGAAAGCATTCTTCAAGACTTGTTAGTAGAAACTTGAATTTAAAATAGTGCATAAGAGCAATTTCTTCGAATTTATCCTTCTATCTGAAGTAATAAAGAACCGTTTAAAACGATTTTTATTATTTATGTTCATTGCAAAGTGTTGATTATTACTATGATACTATTAAAACATGTTTCAAAGCATACTTTTTAACTTGACAAATTAAATTTTAAACCTTATCTTTGCAATTACAATGTAGCGAAGAGGGTTCCGGCATTTGTTTGTCGGAATTCTTTTTTGTTTTGCTTGTACACTAAATTTAATCATCAAAATTAAAGGAGGAAAAGAAATCATGGCATACATGTCAGAAGAAGGGTATAAAAAGTTAATGGCAGAACTGAAACAATTGGAAGGGGTTGAGCGTCCACGTATCTCAGCACAGATTGCTGAAGCTCGTGACAAGGGCGACCTTTCTGAAAATGCAGAGTATGATGCTGCAAAAGAAGCTCAAGGTATGCTCGAAATGCGCATTAACAAACTGAAGACTACAATTGCTGATGCAAAGATTATTGATGAATCAAAGCTAAAGACAGATAGTGTCCAGATATTAAATAAGGTAGAACTAAAGAATGTCGCCAATGGCATGAAGATGACTTATACTATCGTTTCGGAAAGCGAAGCCGATTTGAAATCTGGTAAGATCTCTGTGAATACTCCTATTGCTCAAGGTCTGTTGGGTAAGAAAGTAGGAGATGTCGCTGAGATAAAAATACCGAAGGGCACCATCAAATTAGAGGTAGTCAATATTTCTATTTAAATTTCAGAGCAATATGGCATCAATATTCAGTAGAATTATAGCAGGCGAGATTCCTTGTTATAAAGTAGCCGAGAACGATAAGTTCTTTGCGTTTCTAGATATCAATCCTCTTGTTAAAGGACATACATTGGTTGTTCCTAAACAAGAAGTAGACTATATTTTTGATCTGAGCGATGAGGATTTGGCTGCGATGCATATCTTTGCCAAACAGATTGCTGCTGGAATCAAAAAAGCATTTCCTTGCAAGAAGGTCGGTGTAGCTGTGTTGGGACTTGAAGTTCCTCATGCTCATATTCATTTGATTCCTATCAATAAGGAGTCGGATATGATCTTCTCTAATAAGAAACTGAAACTTGCTGATGAAGAGATGGCGTCTATTGCCAAAGCTATCAATGAAGCAATGTAGCGTTCGTAGCTGATAGATAAAATATTGGCCCAATTTGATTGTCACATCAAATTGGGCCAATATTCTTTATATGATAAACTTAAATAAAGTCGTCTCCGAACTTTAACTGAGTATCGTTTACATATTTACGGATGGCATGTTCCTCATCTTTTTTGCAAATAAGCAGCACGTTGTCATTCTCTGCAATCAGATAACCATCTAATCCGTCGATGACAGCAAGTTTGCCTTCTGGAAGAACAATAATGTTGTTGTTGCCATTGTATATTATCGATTTGCATCTCAAGGTCACATTCTGATTCTCATCTTTCGATGATAAATCGTAGAGTGAGCTCCATGTCCCTAAATCAGACCAACCGAAGTCGCCAAGAGAGATGTAGACATTCTCTGCTTTTTCCATCAATCCGAAGTCGATTGAAACGTTCGGGCAAGTAGGAAATACATCATTAATATAAGCTTGCTCATCCGGAGTGTTGAAAGAATCAAGTTTGGAAGTCAGTTTCAAAACAACTTCAGGCAGATATTTTTCGGCAGCTTTAATGATGCTGTTGATATTCCACATAAAAATGCCTGAATTCCAATAAAACTCGCCGGTGCTGATAAATAGTTTGGCTAGTTCTAGTTCGGGCTTCTCGGTAAAGGTCTTTACCTTATAGAAGTTATCACCAACCTGCTCGGCAATCTGGATGTATCCATATCCGGTTTCTGGGCGATTAGGCGTGATACCCAAAGTCAATAACTTATCTTCTTCCGATACAAATTCCAATCCTCGTTGAACAGCCTGTGTAAACTCATCCTCTTTTAATATAAGATGGTCAGACGGGGCTACAACAATATTTGCCTTCGGATCGAGAGCTTTGATATGGTAAGAAGCCCAAAGAATACAAGGAGCTGTATTACGACGGGCCGGTTCGAGCAATATGCGGCTCTCATCCATTTGAGGCAGCTGTTGTTTCACCAAGTCGGCATACAGTACGTTGGTAACAATAAATATATTGTCGGTAGGTATTATTTTATTGAATCTATCGAACGTTTGCTGCAAGAGTGAACGCCCAGTTCCAAAAAAATCTAGGAACTGTTTTGGCAAGTTGGTGCGGCTGCACGGCCAGAATCTACTTCCTACACCGCCACCCATTATCACACAATAACAATTATTCTTATCCATCACGATTAGAAATATTAAATTAAGTATTGCGTAAAAGTAAAAGTTTATTTCAATATGAGGAAATATTTCTCTATGTTTTTAAAATTAAAACCATTTTTCCGCAAAATGTTTGCAGAAATAAAAATAATACGTATCTTTGCAACCGCAAACGAGAAATGCTCAGATGGCGGAATCGGTAGACGCGCTGGTCTCAAACACCAGTGGGGCAACCCATCCCGGTTCGACCCCGGGTCTGAGTACT
>DAIUBN010000055.1:0-15635 GCA_036846645.1 Bacteroidaceae bacterium
AGTGTGACGACACTCAACAGCAGAAGCAACATTGTGAATAGCTTTTTCATTGAATCTTAAAAAAGTTAGATTTTAAACTCGTTTATATTAAGACGCTTTATTGGCAAAATAGGTTACTATTTAATTTATAAAAAACATTAAAACGAGTTTCTGAGCAATTATTTCGACCATAGGGAGACCCTCATCTCAACGGAACTTTGCTCCTACGACTTTCATCGGGTCTTATCTTCAGCATAAAGCACTATCACACAGATTCTCAACCCTGGCAGGCCACTGACTTGGTATAGTCAGGAGGTAGCTAACAGTCACACTATCAGAACAATAATATATGCTGAAAGCACAGCCCGACGACACTATTAATCGTCGCCCCACACACCAAGTCTCGAGAGCATGCGCTTCAAATATCGTCGGCTCTCGAGACTTGGTGTGTGGGGCGACGAGACTTGAAGCGTATGCCGAAGCAGAAAGACACACACTGCCATCCGAAGGATAGACTAGGCAAATTGAAAAAATCGTCTTGACATTTATACTTTTTGTTCAATACGTTTCATTGAAAACCTCCTAATGATTTACCAAATACTTCCATACGATTCAGTAGAAACGTGCAGAAGAAAATGTTAGGGCACAAGAAGAAATATTATCTTTCTGTATATTAGTCATTTATATACCTTCCGACTATACCAAGTCATTGCCACCTTGAAGCTATCTTGCTGAGAGAGAACTTTTTTCGCTGAAGATAATACCCGATAAAAGTCGTAGGAGGACTATAGACATATATGCTCTACAAGACTCATAAGCCCTATTCGGACTAATAAACCTGTTAAATATTTGTTTCTCTTTATAGAAAGATATAATTTTGCAGCATCAAATAGAATGGGGTGCCTTAACATTACGGGCTGAGAACATACCCTTATAACCTGAACCGGGTAATGCCGGCGTAGAGAATTATTAGTTCAATGAAAAAAAATTATTTATTAGGTTGCCTTTTGGCAACAGCATCATTTGCTTTCGCAGGGACACCTGCCAAGAAAGTAGATTCTTTAAAAGTTATCAACCTTCAAGAAGTTCAAGTAGTATCTACAAGAGCTACAAACAAAACGCCGATGGCTTATTCAGATCTTTCGAAAAAAGCCATTAAATCACAAAATTATGGGAAAGACGTACCGTTTTTGTTATCAACGACTCCTTCTGTCGTAATGAGTTCGGATGCCGGGACAGGCATTGGATATACCAACATCCATGTTCGTGGTACCGACCCGACAAGAATCAATATCACGTCCAACGGTATTCCGATGAACGATGCAGAAAGTAACCAACTCTATTGGGTGAATATGGCAGACTTCGCATCGAGTGTTGAATCAATGCAAATACAGCGTGGTGTAGGAACATCTACCAATGGTGCCGGAGCATTCGGAGCCACAGTGAACATGCAAACCGAGAATATCGGCACAAAACCTTTTGGAAGTTTCGATATGTCAGGTGGTTCATACTACTCTCATAAAGAGACATTCCGTTTCGGAACCGGTCTGATAGGTAACCACTGGGGATTCCAAGGACGCCTTTCTAACATCAGGAGTAAAGGATATATAGATAGGGCGTCATCCAATCTTGGTTCCTATTTTCTACAAGGAGGATACTTTTCGGACAATACCGCTATCAAATTCATTACTTTCAACGGGCAGGAAAAAACTTATCAAGCATGGAATTATGCATCGAAAGCGGAGATGGAAAAGTATGGAAGAAGATACAACTCTTGCGGCCAATACAAAGACGCCAATGGCAATGTGGCCTATTATGACAATCAGACCGATAATTACCATCAGCAACACTATCAACTGATTTTGAATCAGATTCTGAGTAAGAATTGGACACTGAATGCTGCACTACATTATACCAAAGGACATGGATACTATGAACAGTATAAAGCAGATTCGGACGATTCGCATGTCAAACTGTATAAGTATTTGCTGAGCACAAACAAAAAAGACTACAGCGACCTGATACGTCAAAAGATTATGGACAACGACTTCTATGGGGCTGTTGCCTCTGTCAACTATGACGACCGTCATGGACTAAGGGCAAATATCGGTGGCGGAGTGAACGAATATAAAGGAAGCCATTATGGAAAAGTAATCTGGGTTCGCAAACCGGTACAGACTATTGACCCGGGCAGCAAGTACTACGATAACAATGCGACAAAGAAAGATGGTAATATCTATGCCAAGGTAGATTATGAATTTCTTCCCGGATTGAATGCTTTTGCGGATTTACAATTCCGCTATGTCAGTTTCAAATCGGAAGGAAGTTCTACAGAATTTGCCGGTGTGGGACAACAGATACCATTGACTTTCAACAACAAGTATAAGTTCTTCAACCCCAAATTCGGCATCAACTACGACATCAATCAGAACAATACCTTATATATATCTTATGGTATTGCCCACAAAGAGCCAACTCGTAATGATTTCGAAAACGAATTGGCCATCAGTGATGCGAACAAAGTAGAGCCGAAATCTGAACGCCTCAACGATCTCGAAGTAGGATATAAATATCAGTCACCCATATTCAGTGCAGGAGCCAACTTCTATAGGATGGATTATGACAACCAGTTCGTTCTGACCGGTGCTCAAGATGAGAATGGTGAGATGGTTGCCCGCAACATCAAGAAGAGCTACCGCATGGGATTGGAGCTGATGGCTGCCGTCAACCCTTTTAAGGGATTCAATTGGAATATCAACGCCACAATAAGTAAAAACCGCGCCAAGGATGTCGACGTAACGGTGATAGATGAGAATTGGGCTAATGCCGGGACTGTCAACGTAGGACAAACCCATCTGTCGTTCTCTCCTGATTTTATCCTTAATAATATATTCAGTTTCGAATACCGTGGTCTCAATGCTTCTCTTGTATCAAAATATGTAGGAGAACAATACATGACCAATACCAATGTCCGCAGCTTCAAAGATCAGAACAACAAAGACATCAGCACTATGTTGGACAAATACTTCGTTACAGATCTAGATATATCTTATACATTCCATATCAAAGGGCTGAAAAGTATAACACTTGGAGCTACCGTATATAATTTGTTCAACGAAGAGTACGAAAGCAATGGAGCATGCGCTCTATATTTCACTAAAGACTCTACAGGCAATGCCCAACCTTACCATGCATACGGCTGGTCTATGTCAACTTATTCGGCACAGGCCCCAACCAATTTCATGGCGCATCTTTCAATCAACTTCTAATATATATAATTAAGGTATAGTATGAATTGGTTAGAGATTCTTGGAACAATAGTTGGCTTCATCTACTTATGGTTAGAATATAAGGCTAGTATAAAAGTTTGGATAGTGGGCATCATCATGCCCGCTATCTATATCTTCGTCTTTTTCAAAGCAGGTTTGTATGCCGACTTTGGAATCAACATTTACTATCTGCTAGCAGCCCTTTATGGTTATATAGGCTGGAAGTATGGATTTAAGAAGAAAAATAAATCAGAAGCTGTTGATAACTTACCAATAACTCATGCTCCATTAAAGCTCTATCTATATCTGACAATTATGTTTATGATAGCATGGGCAGCTATTTACTACATCTTAAAGTGTTATACAAATAGTAATGTCCCCATTGCCGATAGTTTTATCAATGCCCTGAGCATTATAGCACTTTGGATGCTCGCTAAGAAGTTTGTTGAACAATGGATTGCCTGGATTATCGTCGATGCCGTCAGCACCGGATTATTCATCTATAAAGAATTATATCCAACAGCCGGACTATACGCCGTCTATACCATCGTCGCCATATTCGGTTATTATAAATGGAAAGCGATGGTCAACACTAAAACATCGAAACAATGACAGACACAATATTTTCACCTTTCGACTTCAAACCAGAAGCTTTAGTTGTAGACAATGGAGAATATCCTACTCACCGTTTACCATTAAGCTGGATAAAGACTACACCATATATAATATGTTGTGATGGAGCAGCCGACACCTTTATATCAAAAGAAAGAACGCCCGACATTATCCTTGGAGATGGAGACTCCATATCAGCCGATAACAAATCTCGGGAATCAATACCTTTCTTACAGATTGACGAACAGGAAAGTAACGACCAGACAAAAGCCGTGAACTATCTGATTCAAAAAGGAATTAAAAATATAGGTATCGTCGGTGCTACTGGCAAAAGAGAAGATCATACATTAGGCAACATTAGTCTGCTGATAGAATACCAACGAATGGGTATTAATGCTATAATGGCAACAGACAATGGTGTGTTTTTTCCATGTAAAGATGAAGTCTGCATCAAATCTTATAAAGGTCAGCAAGTCTCGATATTCAATATCAGCGGCAGCCATTTCAGTTCTAATAATTTGGTGTATCCCCTGCCCGACCGTCTAGATATGTGGTGGCAAGGCACACTAAACGAAGCAAAAGAAAACGCCTTCAGCATCGAGGCCGAAGGCGAATATCTTATATTTCTGAATTACTAAGCTTGGTGAACCGTAACTTGCGGGAATGGGAAATCGATACCCTGAGCATTGAATGTAGCATAAACATTCTTGTTCATATCAAAATAGACGGGCCAATAATCATCGTTATTCTCAATCCAGGCTCTTACAACAATATTCACACTACTGGCATCTAGTTTCTTTATCGCAATATATGGTTCTTTTGTCTTCAAAATTCGAGAATCTTGATCGATAATAGACAAAAGGACAGTTTTTACCTTTTCAAAGTCTTCACCATAATCTACACCGAAAATCCATTCGACCATTCTATCCTCCGAATGACTATAGTTGACAACAGCGCCACTACTCATCGGACCATTAGGAATATATACCAACCGATTGTCTGCAGTACGAAGTATAGTATGGAACACTTGTATTTCCTTTACAAATCCACTCACATTTTGAGCATCAATAAAATCGCCTACCTTATAAGGTTTAAAGAGCAATACGATGATACCACCAGCAAAATTCTGTAGATTGCCCGAAAGAGCCATACCGATTGCAACACCTGCAGCAGCCAATAATGCAGCAAAAGAAGTTGTATCGATACCTAGCTCATTGATAACAGCTACTATCAATAAGATAGTCAGCGTTATATTGACCAAACTTTTTAAGAATGTTCGGACACTTGTCTCCACATTTCGCCTCAACAATATCCTGTTGACAAGTTTATTAATGAATCTGATAACAATTCTACCAAGATAATATATGATGATAGCCACCAAGATATGCTTTCCGGATTCAATACTCCAGTTTATTAGCGACTGAAGAACTTCGGGTATCTTGTTCACTTCGGCTTTTAAATGTGCGGTGTCATGTGCAACTTCTTTTGCTATGGAAGGAGCCTTAAGGGCAAGAAAATCAACAATTAATGCAATATTCATATCTATTTCAACTAATTTATTGGTGCAAATATACATTTTTAGACAAAAAAAACCATGGAAATCAAAAAAATGATTATCTTTGTGCCATTAATTGATCGTTGTTATCAAGTATGACAAAGTTCCTTATCGATAAGAAGAGGCGAAAATAGAAAGAATTAGGGGATTTATCGAGAAAAAAGGGCTATTCGCAGAAAACATTTTGGTAGGTGGCAGATTTCCATTTACTTTGTAAGCGAAAACAAAAAGAATTACTTGAAACATAAGAACAACAAGATCAATAAAACGATTAGTGATTAATAGGGATAGTTAGTTTAATAGTTTAGTAGTAGTTTGAACAACACAAAGTAAAACGATTTTTTCTTGAGTGTCTTGTGCTTGTGAAAGTGCGAGACTCTTTTTTTTATATCCCATTTAATCAAAAGATTCTTATCATTACCCATAAAGTTTTGTCTAATAAAGATATTTTAGCTAAATTCGCAATCTGATAGATAAAAAATAATTAAATAGGATACTTGCATGGCTAATATGGCATTTTCAGTAAGAATAAAACTTAAAAAACGGCACTTTGCTATTGTATATCCAAAAAAAAATAATGACCTTTGTGAAGTTTATATCATGCATAATATTATACGATTGAACTTCTATTTGTAAGATACCTAACCAGTTAATTCAATGAACAATTTAGAGAACGAAAACAGTAAAGAAACTCAGGAAAAAAGACCGTATAACCTGAGAGAGAAAAAGAAAAAGACAGCCGCGTATAGAAATTTAATTCGCCCGCAGCTGGCAGATGATTTGTACAAGCAAATCATTGATATCGTTGTAAAACAGAAAAAGTACAAAGATGCGAGCTACTCCGCTAAGCAGTTGGCAAAGGACTTAAACATCAACACACGATATCTGTCTGCAGTTATTAACTCTCGCTTTGGAGAGAACTTCTCTTGCTTGCACAATAAGTATCGCATCAAAGAATCGATGAAATTATTGTCTGACAAGAAACTTGCACATTTGAATATTGAAGAGATTAGTGCCATGGTTGGTTTCTCTAATCGTCAATCATTCTATGCTTCTTTTTATAAATATCAAGGCGAAACTCCTAACGGTTATCGTAGAAGAATACTGGAAGCGAAATTTGCCAAGAAGTACATCAATTCTTCTGACAACAAGAAAGAAGAAAAGAAATAAATTAATAATAAATATTGTGGAAATAAAGGAAATATCCCACCCTATGAGATGTTTCCTTTTTCTTTTTATCATAAGTTTTAGTCTAACATTATGGAAAGATTCGCTGATATCCAGATACTCCAGTATCACGTAGATGGTTTTGAAAAGTTATCTCTAAGCAACAAGAAATTAATATATTGCCTTACACAAGCTGCGTTGTCGGGACGTGACATTCTCTTCGATCAGAATGGAGCATACAATCTTCGTATCCGACGCACTCTAGAAGCAATCTATTCAAATTTCAAAGGCGACCGTTCAGTAGCCGATTTCAAAGCGATGGAAGTGTACCTTAAAAGAGTCTGGTTTTCGAGCGGCATTCATCATCATTATGGATGCGAGAAATTTATCCCCCAATTTTCAGAAAGCTTCTTGAAAGAACAGATGCTCAAGCTAGGTGAGCATTTACTACCTGTTGAAGAAGGACAGACAGCCGAACAATTGTTCGACGAACTTAGGCCTGTTATCTTCGACCCCGAAGTGATGCCTAAAAGAGTGAACCTCTCATCGAATGATGACCTTCTCCTCACCTCAGCATGCAATTATTATAAAGATGTGAAACAAGAAGAAGCCGAAGCATACTATAATAATATGAGGGATCTTCTCGGCTCCGAACCTATCTCGGCAGGACTAAACAGCAGATTGAAGAAAGCAGGTAACAAGCTAATTGAGGAAGTTTGGAAAGTAGACGGACTATACACAAAAGCTATCGAACAAATTGTGATATGGTTGGAGAAAGCCATGCAGTATGCCGAGAACGACAAGCAGAAAATCATCATTAATACTCTGATAGGATATTACCGTACAGGTGATTTAAAGGCATTCGACGACTATTCTATCAAATGGGTGAAAGACACTGATTCTTTCGTCGACTTCACTAACGGTTTTATCGAAACATACGGAGATCCGTTAGGATTGAAAGGCAGCTGGGAATCTATTGTAGATTACAAAGATATAGAAGCCACTCACCGCACCGAAATTATCAGCAGCAATGCACAATGGTTTGAAGATCATTCTCCTATTGACGACAACTTTAAGAAAAAGCAAGTAACAGGTGTATCTGCCAAAGTGATTACCGCTGCCATTCTTGCCGGAGATTTATATCCGTCAACCGCTATCGGTATCAACTTACCAAATGCCGAGTGGATTCGCGCCGAATATGGTTCGAAGTCGGTCACTATCGGCAATATCACTGCCGCCTACAACAAGGCGTCACACAACAACGGCTTTATGGAAGAGTTTGTTTATAGCAATGAAGAATTAAAACTAATTGAAAAGTATTCGGATATCACCGACGAACTTCATACCGATCTTCACGAATGTCTTGGTCATGGTTCGGGAATACTCGGCACAGGTGTCAGCCAGGATGCATTGAAATCATTCGGTTCGACCATCGAAGAAGCACGTGCCGATTTGTTCGGGCTGTATTATGTGGCCGACAAGAAATTGATAGAGCTAGGACTACTCCCCGACGAGAACGCCTATAAAGCTCAGTACTATACTTATATGATGAACGGTTTGATGACACAGCTTGTTCGTATCAAGTCTGGACATCAGATAGAAGAGGCTCACATGCGAAACAGACAACTCATTGCCCGCTGGGTATACGAAAAAGGGAAGAAAGACAACGTGGTAGAATTTGTTCAACGTGATGGTAAGACCTTCATCAAAATAAACGACTACAACGAACTTCGCAATTTGTTTGGCCAACTTCTCCACGATGTACAAAGTATAAAATCTACCGGCAACTACGATGCAGCACGCCAACTTGTCGAAGACTATGGTGTTCAAGTTGACCCAACACTACACAGCGAAGTACTCGAGAGATATGAGAAACTGAATCTGTCGCCTTATAAAGGTTTCGTGAACCCCGTCTACAAAACGGAAAAAGACGAAGAGGGCAATATCACCGATATCACCGTTTCTTACGATGAATCTTACGTAGACCAAATGATGCGATACAGCAAAGACTATTCTTTCTTACCGTCTATCAATGAAATTGATTGATACATTATATATAATATGGATATCAAAGAACAACTTAAAGAGATAAAGACCGCTTTCCGCCTTTCGATGAACGGAATGGCTTCTCAAAGTATGAGAGAAAGCGGATTCAAGTACAAACTAAACTTCGGAGTGGAACTACCACGCATCAAAGAAATTGCAACCGGATTTCCTCATGATTTTCATCTGGCACAGGCCCTATGGAACGAAGATATCAGAGAATGCAAAATCCTTGCTGCCATACTGATGCCGATAGAAGAATTCACTATCGACATGGCAGAACTGTGGGCAGAACAAATAGACAATATAGAAATAGCAGAACTCACTGTGATGAATCTATTTCAAAAATTACCATACGCCCCTGCCCTATCTTTCAAATGGATTGCCGACGAAAGAGAGTTCTTCCAAGTATGCGGTTATCTGACAATAGCCCGGCTGCTATCGATAAAAGGAGATATGGATGAACGGGCAGAAGGCGAATTTCTCGACCAAGCCATGACTGCTGCACTTGCCGAAAGCTACAATGTGAGACGTTCGGCACTAGTAGCCATCAGAAAATATATGATGCACAGTGAAGACCATGCTTTCAGAGTATGCCGACTTGTCGAACCATACGCCGATTCCACCTCAGAAGAGGAGCTGGCACTATATAATATGGTAAGGTCGAATATTATTGACTAAAATGACGCTCGTTTCATAAAAATAATATAACTTTGTTGTGCTAAAAGTAGAGCGCATGGATAATAAAAATGTGAAAGACACCGTAAAGAAGGTATTCGCCGAGTATCTATCTACCAACGGACATCGTAAAACGCCAGAACGTTTTGCTATCCTCGATGCAATCTATTCTATCGAAGGCCATTTCAACGTTGATATGCTCCAAGAGATGATGGAGCAAAGCAACTTCAGGGTGAGCAGAGCCACTTTATACAACACTATCTTACTGCTTATGGAAGCTCAATTGGTGATTCGTCATCAATTTGGCAACTCTTCGCAATACGAAAAGTTGTACAACAGCGGTCTGCATCTACATCTATACTGCACCCAGTGCGGCAAGATTACAGAAATCCATGATGCTAACTTGCAACGTTTGATTGCTGAAACCAAATATCCACGTTTCAATGCATCGCACTTCTCACTCTATGTCTACGGATTGTGTGCCAAATGCGACAGAGCCAACAAGCGCAAAAGAAAAACTATAAAAAAGATACAGAAAAATGAAAATTGACGTTTTATTAGGATTACAATGGGGTGATGAAGGTAAAGGAAAAGTTGTCGATGTATTGACCCCTAATTATGATGTAGTAGCCCGTTTCCAAGGAGGTCCGAATGCCGGACATACACTCGAATTCAAAGGCGAGAAATATGTACTTCGTTCCATTCCTTCCGGTATATTCCAAGGCGATAAAGTAAATATTATAGGTAACGGCGTAGTGCTCGATCCAGCTCTCTTCCGCGAAGAGGCAATGGCACTCGAAGCTTCGGGACATCCACTGAAAGAACGTCTCATCATTTCGAAAAAGGCTCATCTGATTATGCCAACTCACCGTTTGCTCGATGCAGCCTACGAAGCAGCAAAGAAAGATTCGAAAGTAGGTACTACAGGACGTGGTATCGGCCCTACTTATACCGATAAGATTAGCCGCAACGGTATCCGTGTCGGTGATATCCTTCTCGACTTCGACAAAAAATATGCAGCAGCCAAAGCACGTCACGAACAAATTTTGAAGAACCTGAACTTCGAATACGACCTCACAGACTTAGAGAAGAAATGGTTTGAAGGTATAGATTATCTCAAACAATTCAAATTTGTAGATAGCGAACATGTTATCAACAACCTGCTCAAAGAAGGCAAGAGTGTTCTTTGTGAAGGAGCCCAAGGCACAATGCTCGATATCGACTTCGGTTCGTATCCATTCGTCACATCTTCCAACACAATTTGTGCCGGAGCTTGTACCGGTCTAGGTGTTGCTCCCAATAAGATTGGCGATGTCTATGGTATTTTCAAAGCTTATTGTACAAGAGTTGGCTCTGGACCATTTCCAACTGAACTATTTGATGCCGATGGCGACAAGATTCGTGAGATTGGTCATGAATTTGGAGCAGTAACCGGAAGAAAACGTCGTTGTGGCTGGATAGACCTCGTTGCACTCAAATATGCTGTGATGCTCGACGGTGTTACCAAACTGATTATGATGAAGAGCGACGTGCTCGATTCATTCGATACAATCAAAGCTTGCGTTGCCTATAAGATAGACGGTAAAGAAGTAGATTATCTGCCATATAGTCTCGAAGGCAATATCGAACCAATCTACAAAGAAATGCCGGGATGGAAGACCGACCTATCGAAAGCAAAGAGCGAATCCGAATTTCCTGAGAACTTCAAGAACTACATCAAGTTCCTTGAAGCTCAATTGGAATGTCCTATCAAAATCGTTTCTGTAGGACCGGATAGAGAGCAGACTATCTTAAGATAAAACATATTAGATAGGACCGATAAGCCCAATATGATGTATTGGAACTTGTTGGTCCTATTTTTATACTCCCTTTGACCAACTAAAACTACTTTTATGAAAAAGATTATCACCACCGTATTCCTATTATTATCTTTCGTAACGTGCCTGATAGCACAGCCTTCTGCCTACAAGCCCACAGAAGAGAATCTTAAAGCCCGTGCCCAATTTCAAGACAACAAGTTCGGAATCTTTCTACATTGGGGACTATATTGCATGCTGGCCACCGGAGAGTGGACAATGAACAATAACAACCTGAATTATCAACAATATGCCAAACTTGCAGGTGGTTTTTATCCTTCTAAATTTGATGCAGACAAATGGGTGTCGCAAATCAAGGCTTCGGGAGCTAAATATATATGTATCACTTCTCGTCACCATGAAGGCTTCTCCATGTTCGATACAAAATATTCTGACTACAACATCGTGAAGGCCACCCCTTTCAAACGCGATATTCTGAAAGAACTAGCCGAGGCTTGTGCCCGTCAAGGCATCAAACTTCACTTCTATTATTCGCACTTAGACTGGTACCGCAACGATTATCCTTGGGGACGAACCGGACACGGCACAGGCAGAAGCAATCCGAAGGGCGATTGGAAAACCTATTATCAATTTATGAACAACCAACTCACAGAGTTGCTCACCAACTACGGACCGATAGGTTGTATATGGTTTGACGGTTGGTGGGACCAAGACGAGAATCCTAACTTTGATTGGCAATTACCCGAACAATATGCTATGATACATAAATTGCAACCGGCTTGTCTCATTCTCAACAATCATCATCAAACTCCTTTTGCTGGAGAAGACATACAGGGTTTCGAACGAGATCTACCTGGAGAGAATAACGCCGGACTATCTGGACAGAGTATCAGCTCGCTGCCACTCGAAACTTGCGAAACCATGAACGGCATGTGGGGCTACAAACTCACCGACATGAACTATAAACCGGCAAAGACCTTGATACAATATCTAGTAAAAGCAGCTGGCAAGAATGCCAATCTTCTGCTCAACATCGGCCCGCAACCCAATGGTGAATTACCAGATCTTGCAGTAGAACGTCTGAAAGAAATGGGCGAATGGATGAAAGTATATGGCGAAACAATCTACGGCACACGTGGCGGACTCATTGCACCTCACGACTGGGGTGTGACAACTCAGAAAGCCGGCAAACTCTATGTGCATATCTTAAACCTGAAAGACAAAGCGCTCTTCCTCCCCATCACAGACAAGAAAGTTACAAAAGCGATATTGTTCAAGAACCATAAAGCAATCAAGTTCACCAAATCAGAAGGCGGAATATTGCTGCAATTAGGAGAAGTACCTACTGACATCGACTATGTCGTAGAACTTACAATTGTATAATTTTCACCTAATTCTTTATAAAAGAATATTAGAGAAGCAAATACTAAGCAGTTTATCCATATCTTTGGCAAACGATTTGTATTTGCTTTTAATATAATAACTAATGATATAGATTATGAACGAAGTAAACAGTTTGAATGGTATGATTGGTATGCAATGGATTATCTTCATAGGTATTGCTATAGTAAGCTTTCTAATCCAGGCCAATCTTAAACGAAAATTCAAAAAGTATTCTCAGATCGGTCTGAATGGAATGACAGGACGTGATATCGCTATCAAGATGCTGCAAGATAATGGCATTTATGATGTGCAAGTCACTCATGTTCAAGGTCAGCTCACCGATCACTACAATCCGACTAATAAGACGGTAAACCTCAGTGAAGGAGTATATGATAGCAACAGTTTGATGGCAGCAGCAGTTGCAGCCCATGAGTGTGGACATGCCGTGCAACATGCCAGAGCCTATGCTCCCCTCACTTTGCGCAGCAAATTGGTTCCTGTCGTCAGTTTCGCATCGCAGTGGATGACATGGTTATTGCTACTTGGTGTATTGATGATTAATAGTTTTCCACAGTTACTGCTGATAGGTATCATTCTTTTTGCCACGACAACCATTTTCAGTTTTGTCACTTTACCGGTAGAAATCAATGCTAGCCGTCGTGCTCTTTCATGGCTAAGCAGTTCGGGCATCACCAATGCCTACAACCAGCCACAGGCCGAAGATGCTCTACGTTCGGCAGCCTATACATACGTTGTTGCAGCCCTCGGTTCGCTCGCTACATTAATATATTATGTATTGATTTTCATGAATCGCAGAGACTAGTTCTTTATCGAACTGACAAAATATCACATTCCAACTCTCATGCAGAAAAGATAATTCTGCATGGGAGTTTTGTTTAATCTCTCAGCATCCTATAATACTCAACTTTAGAAAATCCATTCCAAAGTTTAAAATGAAGATTTCTCAGCCATACATAATAAAAAAACAGACGGACTTTAAATCTATTTATTAGAGAATTGAACAGATTATATCAATATATTGCTACATTTGCAGATATTTTAATAATGCCCTATTATAACTACTGATATGAAAATAAAACTGACTATTACGACTCTTGGTCTTTGTATCTTTGCAGCTCCAACATTAGGATTTGCTCAAAATCACACCCCAAAGCAAAAACAGAAAGCAGTACGTCCCAACGTCATATACATTTATGCCGACGATATGGGTAAAGGAATGCTATCAGCGTATGGGCAGAAACAATTCACTACTCCACATATCGACAGACTCATCCACCAAGGGACAAGTTATAGCAGAGCATACGGTTGCATGCTGTCTGCACCTTCGAGAGCATCTTTTCTTACCGGATACAGTGACTGCCATGGTGAAGACAAATGGAACATTTCTAAAGGAGGAGCCTATCTTTTCTCTTATGCCGACAGCGCATCTATCGCACCGAAAGAACAACAAATAGATAAAAATGATGTACGCTTGCCCGAAGGTGATTATTACCTTCCGCAGGTATTCAAGAAAGCAGGTTATACCACTGCCGAAATCGGAAAACTTGAATATGGTTTCACTGCTACCCGAGCACAAATGAAACGCCATGGATGGGATTACTACTATGGCTATCTGGACCATATTCGTTGTCACGGATTTTATCCACCATTCTTGTTTGATAACGGAAAGATAGTACCTATTGCAGGAAACACACACGTCAACTGCGGCAAGAGCATCGAACAAGAAACTCCCGCCACACTAGCTGAACGCCGTGACAGAAATGGTAAAGAGGTATATGTGCAAGATATCTTCTTGGACAAGATATTGCGTTTCATCAGAGAGCATAAAGACAAACCATTCTTTTTGTATCACCCTACAACACTACCTCATGGACCGGTAGCTGTTCCGTCTATCGCCCCCGAGATTGCTGCAAACCCCAATCTTACGCCTATCGAGAAAGAATATGCCTCAATGGTGAAACTGCTTGACGACAATGTAGGTGCTATTTTGGCAGAAGTAGAAGAGTTGGGCATTGCCGACCATACTATCATTGTCTTCTCTTCCGACAATGGGCACGAAATTTATTATGCACAGAAAGGCAGATGCGAAAAACCATATCGGAATCTGCAAACAGGCGAACTGTTTGACGATCTAGGTAACAAATATTATAGTTCTACCAGCGGAGATATATTTAATGGTAATGCCGGCATGGCTGGATTGAAACGAAGCAACTTGGAAGGTGGCGTACATATACCATTAGTATTCTACTGTCCAGCTATTATACCGCAGGGGGTTGCATCAAAAGAATTGGTTTCGAATTACGATTTCTTACCCACCATGGCTCAGATGCTGAAAGTATCATTGCCTATCGATAAAGACGGTAAGTCGTTTCTAAATAATCTGCTACAAGGTTCAAAACTCAAACCTGGACGTTACATAGTCTTCGGCTCGAACACGGGTCCAGGTATTGTGACAGCTGATGGGTGGAAATTGCGTTACTATAAGTCAAAAGACACATGGGAATTATTCTACCTACCCGACGATCCGCAAGAAAGACGAGAGGTATCGAAAAGCCATGCCGATAAGCTACAAGAACTCAAAAGTATTATTTTGAAAGAATGTGGTGGCGACCTTAATAGAGGAGTGAACCACGCCGGTTAATATATTCAATAACAATTATTTAAAATAAAATATTATGATTTTAGCCAATCTCAATGACAGCAACAGGATAGAGAATCTTCATCCGCTGTTCAAAGAACTCTTCGATTATGTAAAGTCCCACGACATTCTACATGCTCCTCTTGGACGAATTGAAATAAAAGGTGATGAACTGTTTATCAACAACAGCGAACCCGAGTGCAAAAGCAAAGAAGAACAAGTGCTCGAACTGCATCATCAGTATATTGATGTACAGATTCTTCTAGAAGGTAAAGAAACAATGGGTTGGAAAGCCACAGAAGAATTAGATCCGTCTAACGAAGTTTCGCCCTACAACGAAAAAGACGACTATGCACTGAGCAAAGACACTCCCACTACCTATTTCGAGATCCATCCGGGACAATTCGTTATCTTCTATCCTGAAGATGCCCACGCCCCCATCATTGGTCAAGGCAAGATTAGGAAGATGGTAG
>DAIUBN010000056.1:0-15557 GCA_036846645.1 Bacteroidaceae bacterium
CTGCTCCGTCCAGATTGTCGACTACAGCATGAAGCATCGTCGCTATACTGCCTTTCTTGCGGGGACTACCGTTGATGACTAATATCTTCATTATTCTATAAGCCTGTTATTTCTCTTGCAAAGATAATGCAAATCGAGAGCAGAATCATCAAGCTCGCTTGAATGTTATGCCGAGATGCAGCTTATCTTCGCTTTTCTCATGCAAAGATATTAATAATAGAGGCTTTTATCTAAATTTGCGAAGAATAATAAAAATATTTTCGAGAATCTTGTAATAAATGCGAGATGACCTGCGTCTAACGGATAGAAATTTGAAAAGAATAAGATGGAAAAGCTACAATCAGAATTTGCGCAGATTGTGAAAGAGAACAAAAGTACCATTTATACAGTGTGCTACATGTTCTCCACGAATAGCGACGAAGTGAACGATTTGTTCCAAGAAGTGCTCATCAACCTTTGGAAGGGTATCAACTCTTTCAAAGAACAGAGCGACATCAAAACTTGGATTTATCGCGTTGCACTCAACACCTGTATTTCTCAGAATAGAAAGAAGAAGATGGATACCGTGCCACTGACGATGGACATCAATTTCTTCGACGAAAAAGATGAGAGCAACAAGCAGGTGAAACTTCTTCATGACCGAATAAACAGGTTGCAACCATTCGACAAAGCCATCGTCTTGCTTTGGCTAGAGAATATCAGTTATGAAGAAATTGGTGCTATCGTCGGTATCACCGCCAAGAATGTAGCAGTTCGTCTATTCAGAATCAAAGAGCTACTCAAAAAAATGTCAAACGATTAAAGTTAGATGAAAATGGAAAACGATATGAATATTATAGAGTTGGACGAAATGAAACGCCAACTCTCGGAACTTAAAGCCAAACTCGATAAAGAGACAATAGTCAACGACCAGCTAATGCGAAGAGCGATGAAAACAAAGGTATCGGCAATCAATCGTGATGCTTTTATCCTCATTATTGTTGCTTTGATTGGTATTCCGTATTGCACATGGGTATTTTACGCCCTATTGCATATCTCTTGGTGGTTCATCATCACTACTACTGTATTCTTCTTGGTAGCTGCATTCTACACTTATTACTCGCGAAAAGATATCAAGGCGAACGACTTGATGGAAGGCGACTTGCTAGAAGTCAGACAGAAGATGGTAAGAATGAACAAGATGAATGCCAACTGGCTCAAATTCTCCTTACCCTTCCTTTTTGTTTGGTTCGCATGGTTTATCTTTGAGACGATAGGTAATAGTAATGAGGCAAAAGAAATACTGACCGGAGCAGTAGTAGGTCTTATCATTGGATTAACTATCGGTATTCTTCAATATCGTAAGACACAAAGGATAGCAAATGAAGTTATCGGTCAGATCAACGACTTAAAAGAAGGCAAATAGCCACACGACTAGCCTTGACAATGCTCATCATCATAAAATCTTCTTTTTTATGATGATGAGATAAAAAACTTGTTTATTTTTGTAGGGTAATCTCAAGTTGAACCATCTTTATTATAGAAAGGCCTTAAAAACAAGATTATAAACCTATAAAAATATAAACATCATGAAAACGCTGGTTCAAATGACAAAGCTGTTGCTTATCACAGTATTTTTGATGAGCGCTATCCCCTTCACCTCAATGGCGAGAACTGATGATTATTTCACCATCAGCGGTGTGGTGAAGAACGAAAGCAATAATAAACGCATCGACTATGCCAATATCACTATCAAAGGAACCAACATCGGAACTGTAGCCAATGAGAACGGTGAGTTCACACTGAAAGTGAAAAATTCTTTGGGAGCCCGACTACTCGTAGTATCTCACGTCGGTTTCGTTAGTGCCGAGATTCATATCGAAGATACGAGTGTTGACAACCTCAAAGTTTCTCTCGTACCCCGCAACACTTTGCTCGACGAAGTTGTTGTTCGTGGCGATGCACAAGCCATCGTATTGGATGCCATCCGCCAGATCAAACTGAACTATGAAGAGAAGAATTGTATGCTCACCGGCTTCTATCGGGAAACGGCACGCAAAAGGCAGCACTATATCAATATATCGGAAGCAGTTATCGATGTGTTCAAATCGGACTACAAGAAGCGCAGTGCCGAATATGACAGAGTTCAGATATTGAAAGGACGCAAACTGCTGAGCGAAAAGAAAGGAGATACATTGGCTGTAAGGCTATTGGGTGGACCGAACCTTGCAGTATATGGCGATATGGTGAAGAATGCAGAGATTCTGCTCAACGAAGAAGATATGATGTACTACTTCTACAAGCTGGAAGATCCTGTTTTTATCGACCATCGGATGCAATACGTCATCAGCATAGCGCCACGAGTACTCCTCCCTTACGCTCTCTATACCGGCAAATTGTATATCGACAGCAAGTCACTCGCTTTCACGAGAGTTGAATTATCACTCGATATGAGCGACCGCAATAAAGCCACACAAGCTATTCTGAGAAGAAAGCCATTCGGATTGAAGTTTAAACCGCAAGAGCTTTCATTCTTGGTAGACTATAAAGAGCGCGAAGGAAAGATGGCATTGAACTACATCCGCAACGATATAAAATTCAAATGCGACTGGAAGCGCAAACTCTTCTCGACAAGCTATTCTGTCACATCAGAAATGGTGGTCACCGATTTGAATAGTAATGACGTGAAGAACATTCCGCATCGCGCAGCATTCGACGAGAAAGATTCTTTCACCGACAAGGTAGATGCCTTCTATGATGAAGACTTCTGGGGCGAATACAACATCATCGCTCCCACAGAATCGCTCGAAAAAGCAGTGAACAAACTGAAGAAGCAATATAAATAAATTATATAGATATTATTATGTTAAAGTGTTTTTGACGTATCTTTGTGTTGTATCAAACGAAATGCAACTATGCTAAACGATCTGCTTTTAAGTTCAAAGGTTCGTGAGGGGGATATAAAGACTTTCGAAAGTATTTTCCGTCTTTACTATGCCCCTCTTTGCATTTACGCTTCTTGCATTATCGGCAATTCGGACGACGCAGAAGATATTGTTCAAGAGCTATTTTACAATATATGGAAGAAAAGAACAGAGTTGGGCATCTTCCGTTCATTCAAAAGCTATCTGTATGGGGCTGTTCGCAACGAGGCTTTACAATATTTGGAACATCGGGAAGTGAAAGAACGCCATCAGGAAGCAGAGATAAAGAACAACCATGAGATGAGTGAAGAAAATGTGGAGCATGACATGGAGAGCAGAGAGTTGCAACAGCTCATCACCAAGGTTATTAATTCGTTTCCCCAACGCAGAGGTATGATATTCAAAGCCCATCGGTTTGAGAATAAGAGATATGAAGACATCGCCCGTACTCTAGACATATCGGTGAAACTGGTAGAAGCAGAGATGACCAAGGCACTGAAAGCACTCCGAAAAGCTGTAGAACTATATTATAAATAATGATACTTGATAAAGAATGATGAACAAAGAATTATATAAAGAGAAAACTGACGCCGCCTGGAATAAAGTATATGCCAGACTGGAAGAAGAAGGGCTGACACCAAAGTCCGACAACCGGCATATCCGAAAGATAATGGGCTGGCAAGTGTGGACTGCCGCTGCCTGCGTCATCATCTGCGTGCTGCTTTCTGCCATCTATCTGATACAGCCCAAAGAGAATATACAATGGATAGCCATGAACAACAGCGACAACAATGCAGCCTTAGTTCATAAACTCGAAGATGGTTCGGTAGTCTACTTGGCAGGAAGTTCGTCACTGAGATATCCCAAGCATTTCTCTTCCGACAAGCGCGAAACGCAACTCAACGGTACTGCTTTCTTCGATATCTCTCACATACACGGGCGCCCGTTCCTTATTAATACTCCTTCTGCCCAAGTAGAAGTATTGGGCACAGCCTTCACCATTCAGCAAGGAGATAAGATACCATTCTTATTGTCGGTGAGCCGAGGCAGAGTGAGAGTGAAAGAAGTAGGAAAAGATGAAGAAATGATTGTCGATTCGGGCAAGACAGTGATAATGGACGCCAAAGGTATGCATCTGCAAAGCAATACCAATGAAGAGAAGCTCGCCCACTTCAGACATTGCATCCGCTTTAAAGATGAAACGGTGGGAAATATATTGAGCGTCATCAACAGTCAGCTTAGCGGCCAGCAAATACAAACGACACCAAGCCATGCTAAACGTAGGCTCACAGTTTCGTTCTGCGGAGATTCTCCCAAAATGATGGCATTACTTATTTCTTCAGCTTTGGGACTAAGATATTCTAACAACAATGGAGTTCTAACGATAGAGTAAAAATAACAAGACGAATATGGCAAGGCTATTTCGATATGGCTTCTTTCTATTGCTCGTTACTTGGAACACAATCTGCATGGCAGTTCCAAGACCGGGTGAAGGAGATGTCATTGTGAATATGCCGAAATGCAAAGGTACTGTTTACGAACTTTTCGATGTCATAACTCAAAAGACGGGGCTGCAATTTGTCTATGACAGCAGCATCATCAACAATGATTTCAAAACAAGCATCAAAAAGGGCAGCTATACCATCCAGCAAGCCGTGAAACTTATCACACATAACAACAATCTGAACGTTCAAATCTTCGAAAGCCATATTCTGATCACACCGACAGTTGCTGCTCGTACCGTTCATACAATTCGTACCGATACCAAACAACAATCTAGCGGAATGCTCATCGTGGGCAGATTGATTGATAAAGCTTCACATCGCCCGCTCGAAGCAGGCTCTATCCGAGTAGAGAATAGCTCTATCGGCAGTGTCACCAACCTGAATGGAGAGTTCCGTTTACTCCTCCCCGATTCACTTCAAACATCATATATCGTCTTCTCCCATATCGGCTATAGCATTAAAATACTACCCGCCATCACTTTTCTTGCAGGCAGCCACACGGTAGAATTGCAAGAACGCATCGTACCATTGCAAGAGGTGGTGTTGCGACTGAGCAATCCGATACATCTACTCAGCGAGTTCCATAATAATATCAAAAAGAACTATTCTTCCAGTCCCATATCAACCACATCATTCTACCGCGAAGGAGTAGAATTCGAAAAGCGATTTGTCAAACTGAGCGAAGGTGTTTTCCGTATCTATAAGCCATCGGCATTATCGACTGAACCGGACAGAGTAGAACTACTCAAGATGCGCAATATCACCAGTAGAAATGAGAAAGACTCTGTCATGGCCAAGATTAAAGCGGGGATAGATGCCTCCCTCTCTTTAGATATCATAAAATCAGATCCCGACTTCCTTGACCAGTTCAATAACGAATACGAATTTCTTTCGACTGGCATTACTACAATAGACGACCGCTCGGCCAGCATCATCTATTTCAAACAGAAAGAAGATGTTCAACAGCCCTATTATTGTGGCGAGCTGTATATCGATAATGATAACTTCGCTCTTCTTGGAGCCCAGTTCGAAATCAATCCCAAATATGTAAAGTCGGCAGAGAGCATCTTTGTTGTACGCAAATCTCGCGGAATGAAGGTCACACCACAAAAGATTGTCTACAACTTGCAGTACAAAAGATGGAACGGACATTACTATATCAACTATGTGCGGGGCGACCTTTATTTCAAGATTCGCTCACACCGTCGCTGGTTTGGTTCGTCGAGTCTGCATACTTGGTTCGAAATGGCCACTTGCAAAATAGATACCGTCGGAGTGAACCGCATCACCCGCAAAGAATCACTTCCCCGCACCAGCATCTTCGAAGAGACCAACTTCCCCTATGACGTCTCTTTCTGGAACGACTTCAATATTATCCCTATCGAAAAGAAATTGAGCGAATCGATAGAGAAAATCGCATTGAAGATAGAAGAGCTCAAAGAACAGTAAGAAAAGTTTCGACTGATGAGATGAATTCAATATACAACTTCCATCAATAAATTCTAACGTCTTTCTCATCATTTATTTACATTCTCACTTTTTCTTATTATTTTTGCCAACAAACGCAAAAGACATGTTCCACACTATCAAAACCAAACATCTATTATGGACTCTTATCGGAGTCACTCTACTATCTATAGCTAGTTGTTCGAAAGGCAGCGAAGATGTATTGCCCAATTCGGACAATGGACAGACAGACAATCCGTCGACCAATAATCATGTTGTCACAGCCTACTGTACATGGTATGGCTCAACCCTGCCCAATCCGAAATATGTAACAAACATCAATTACGCCTTCGCCGAAGTATATGTTGTAAATGGTGTGTACAAAGGCTTTAAGTTGGAAGGAGAAGAATCAAGGTTTCAGCAAGTCGTCAACTTGAAAAAAGCCAATTCCTCACTGAAGATATCTTTATCTTTCACTCATGTCGTAGAAAATAGCGATAACAAACAAGACGGCGGTTTCTCTGCAATAGCTGCTAGCGATATCTATCGACAGCAGTTTGCCGAAGACTGTCTTTCCTTTATCAAAAAATTGGGTATTGACGGTATTGATATCGATTGGGAATACCCAGGCCTGTCATGGAGTGGAGCAGCTAGTGATCCTGCCAATGATGTGAACAATTTCACCCTACTGATGAAACAGCTGCGTACCACTCTGGGCAATAATTATCTACTTACTTTTGCCGGATACGTCAGAGATAAAGTGAAAACGACAAAAGGTTATAAGTATATGGATTTGGCAGCAGTAGCACCCTACGTCGACTACATTTATATGATGACCTACGATATGGATTCTGCTCCCCACCACCATTCGGCACTTAGCGACACTTCATGCTATTGGGATTGTAAACGCACTGTAGAAAGCTACGCCACAGCCGGTGTACCCTATTCTAAGATGTTGCTAGGAATACCATTCTATGGGCGCCATTCCTTTTCCGAATCTCCCGCAGCAATTACTTATAAGAATATTTTGAATCTAAGTTCGTCGTACAAGATAGACAATTGGGATGCCAAGGCACAAGTTCCTTATGTCACAAAAGACGGAGTATTCTTCTGTGGATACGACAATCCGCAAAGCATCGCTATCAAAGGAGCCTGGATTCTTGGTCTCGGCATGAGAGGTATGTTCTATTGGGAATGTAGTCAGGATGATGCAGCCTACACGCTGGCCAAAGCGGTATGGAATGCTACTATCAAATAAAAATGAGAGAATAGACTCAGACAATCATAAAATAATGAGTAATATTAGAAACTATTTTCTTATCTTCACGTCTAATATAATATAACATTTACTACACAATGAAAATCAGCCCTGATAAAGAGCAAGAATTTGTTTCGACGATAGAACGCCACAAGCAACTCATTTATAAAGTGTGTTACTTGTATGCCACTGATAGTTTCGAACTAAATGATCTGTATCAGGAAGTGGTCATCAACCTTTGGAGAGGATTTAGTGATTTCAGAGGTGATAGCTCCATTTCTAGTTGGATTTATCGTGTAGGATTAAATACTTGTATCTCTTACTATAGAAAATCATCTTCTAAGCCTAAGACAATACCGTTGGTAGATAATCTTGAGATTTACGAAGACACAATAAAAACGACACAAATAAAAGAGATGTACCGTCTCATCGGTAAACTCAGTAAAATTGAAAGGGCTTTGATATTGCTATGGCTCGACGAAAAGACTTACGACGAAATCGGCGAGATAATGGGTTTGAATCGTAATACCGTGGCATCACGGTTGAAACGTATCAGAGAAAAAATAGTAGAAATGTCAAACCAATGATGGAGGAAAGAATATGGAATTGGAAGATATAAAGAAGGGCTGGAAACAACTCAACGAGCAATTAGAGAACACCGAGATTGTGAACCAAAAGATGATAAAAGAAATGATTGTAGAACGCACGACAACAGCGCGTGGCAAACTTTTTATGATGAATTTACCCATTATCATCTTTATTCCAATCTTGATGATTGCTTTTCCGTTAATGTATATCGAAATCAATATCGGAGATATCGTACTGATGAATATCGTGACTGAATTGCTTTTTGCCTATTCGCTATTCACCGAATTGATATTGATACACTATCTACATCAGATGAACATCCATAGAAAAACAGTATCCGAAATCGCCTACTCAACACTGATGTTTAAGAAATGGTTCAAGATACGATTCGTTACCGGGCTTCCGCTAGCTCTTATTTTCATTTTCTTTTATATACTCAACCTGCACTATTCTACAAATATTCTAAAGAGCAGCACTTTCTGGATTACACTAGGCATCTGCATACCTATTGCCATTTATGCTTCAACCAAGAAAATAAAGAAAATGTTTCAAACACTCAAAGTCATCGAAAAAGCGATTAAAGATCTCAAAGAGTTGAAAGAAGAATAGACCTTAGAACGGATAGCCTATGGCAAAATGATAACCTAGCGACTTTCTGAAACTAGGAATATTGTAATAGCCCGACTTTCCTGTATCCCAAGGATCGTGAAGGCCGACACCTACATCGAAACGAAAGACAAGATAATCCATATCATAACGAATACCAAAGCCTGTACCCAATGCGATTTGCTTGAGGAAGTCTTTAGAGATTTGTGCATTCTGTCGAATATAATCATCACGAATGAGCCATACATTACCAGCATCCAAAAAGATAGCACCATGAATACTACCTAAAATACGGAACCGATATTCGGCATTAGCCAACAATTTAATATCGCCAATCTGCTCAACGTATGAATATTTGGCATCATCTCCTTCAAGGTGAAATCCACCGGGACCTACACTACGAACGGTAAAGGCTCGTATACTATTAGCGCCACCAACATAAAACTGTTCACTATATGGAGCCACTGTAGAATTGCCATAACTATAAATAATGCCGGCATTGGCACGTGCCACAATACTTTGATTCTTATCAATAGCCCAAGTAAATCTATATTCACCACTCAGCTTCAAGAATTGAGAGAACGGAGAGCCAAATAAATCCTTACCCTGTTCGCTGAACGATTTGCCCAAAAGGCGATAAACGGCTGAAGTAAGATTACCACTCGACACAAAATCAATATTCCACCATGTACCAATTTGTTTGCGTTTGGTATTGGTATTGTCATAAGTGACCGAATATTCGAAAGCAGGAATAAATTTGTTTTGCAGACTCATATAGAGCGAAGGAATCTTAATGGCCAACGAATCAAATTTTTCTGTGGTACGTTGTAGCACATTGAACGAGAGCCTTAATGGTGTAATACTATGATGATAATATCGGTTGGGCTGAAAATCGTATGTCACATTTCCGCCAAATGATAGCAGTTGATAGTACTTGGCACGATTGAGCTCATCGAAATTAACATTAAAAGTAGTACTTGCATCAAAATCATACTCTCGCTTTCCTAGTCGAGGAAAGACGATACGAGGGAAGGTCAACCCTGAAGTGATACCAAATTCCCAACTATTGAGCAAAGAACCACCAGCAGTATTAGCGGTCTGCCATTCGTATGAGCCTGTCAATTTGGTATTCCATATTTCTCCACCTTTGAAGATATTATAATGAGTATATCCTAACGAAAAGCCTGGACCAGTCTGATCATTACTCTTAGTCGTTACATTGGCCCGGAGTTCAACTTCCATCGGCTTATTGAGTGTAGCTTTCAACAGCACATCAAGGGTATCGTTGAGTTGTGCCGTATCACGAGGCATATATTCTGCTGTCACCGACTTAAAAATACCGATATCAGAGAATCTATCGAGGATAACCGATTGACGACGTTGATTGTAGAGCCTGCTCTTTTGAAGTTTCAATAACTCAGGATTTTTGGTATATGCCTGATAGTTGATTCGACGATAAAGCATCTTGGGACGAAGTTGGAGCTTATCATAATAATAGATGTTCAAATCCCTATATGAGGTATACTGATCGGGAGTTTCTCCATTTTTACCCATAATATATATTGTCTTATCACCCAAGAAGTATGGACGCAAAGCATAATCAGGAACGCCAGCGGTAGGCTGTAGTTTCAAGCTGACTTTCAGAGGTGCATGAACCGTATCTGCCTGATAGCTCAGATATTCGGGAGTAAAATAATAGTAACCTCTATTTCTCATTAAAGTATTGATACGTTCACGTTCTTCATCGAGAGAAGAGACATTAAATTGATTGCCCGGATGAATCAAAGAAGATTTACGACTCTTCTCCATCAACTCCAACATCCCTTTATTGAAATGACTATAATAAACAGTATCGATAAAAGAAGGATAACCCGTATTTATCGTATACTGAACCTTTACCTTCTTATTATTGCTCTTATCATAGAACAATTTAGAATCTACATTGCCACTGAAATAGCCATAATCATGAAGCAGATTGGTAGCTATTTTATTTCGGATGGGCGGATTCACGGAAGTGAGCAGCACAGGAGTAGCAGCCAAATGGTTAAACAACCAATTGCCAAAACCCTTTTTATTTTCATATTGATAAAGCGCATTATACATCCAAAGCCCCATCGGAATAGGAAATCGCATGGTTGAACTTCCAAAGACAGAGTTATTGGGCGACTTAGCCAAAACGGCATTGACCTCTGTCATGCAAGCATCGCTAATCACTATTTTGGGAGGAGTTTTAACAATCATACTCTTCTGACCAATATAAAGCGACTCACCTGCCGGCAGATGTTCGGTAGTAGAACATGCTACAAAAAGTAGCAAGGCTGCTATTATTAATATGGTATATATCTTTTTCATTCGCCCTTTTTCCTTTTTCTGAAAATAAAGATTTCGCCGAAATGATCTACCCGTTTATGGAGCAATACACCAACACCGGTCTCAGTAATCTCACCGTCAAGAATACTAGCATAGTTCTTATTATGGAAAAGCTGTACATATCTTGAGCCCTGATCATCCAAACGATACTCCAACGAAATATTATCAATAAACGATTCGGACTTGCTTGCGGCCGATTTTCCAGTAGAGATCTTACCACCTATTACAATACGTACTCTGTTGCTAAAGAGCCGTTGCGAATAGCGGAAACTATAATCGGTCACCGTGCCGCCCGTCTCGTCGTTACGATTCTCAACACCCATAGAGAGACTACCATTCTTGATATTGCCCACCAACTGATTAATTTGGTTAGAGAGCACACTATTCAGAGCAGCAGTACCCATATTCACCTTATTTGTCTTACTACCGGTTTCAAGATAAATTCCTGTTGTGAGCAATACAATAGCTTGCTTGTTTCGCTCTTCATTCGTCATAATATCCAATTGATTCTGAACATTGGCATTCTCGGGAGCCGCCAAAGTGAATAGCAATGTAGGCTTGGTGAGTTTGTCTTTGACAGATAAGCCCACTTCAAAGTTCACCGATTGAGAAGAGCCATCATCTTGTGTCACTGATGCCGAAATATTCTCGGTAGCTGCAAAGTTGATACGTGGATTGTATGGATCACCATTCCAATCGATATAGCTACCCTGCCCCACAGTAAAGTTTTTGAGTGGAATCATTGGCATAGAATACTTAATTGTAGTTCCAGTCAGGCTGTATCTTCCTACGAGTTGCATTTCTCCCTGTGGCGAATAATGAAAATACAAGTCACCACCACCTTCGAGAGCCACCTGGCTAGTACGATCGGCACTTAAATCGGCTTTAAGTTGTACCGAAGGATCGATATGAAGATCCATCTGTAAATCGAGACCACCCAATGAGACATTCGACTTCGTCGGGTCGTAAACATTGGTTGTATCAGAGAAGTTAGTGAAAGTCACCAAATCTCCCAAACGGTCACTGACACTCAACGGAGTATTGTCGAGAACGTATGTAATATCTGTTTTATCTTTCACATTCATCTTACCTCGCATCACCAGATTATTAAGCGGTCCCTTCAAGGTAGAATTGAAATCAACGATAAGCTTACCATACAACAAGCAGCCATAAGAACGAGGAGCATTGACCAAAGCGTAATTTTGAGCCTGCATACTCAGATTGGCAGTAGGTCGGTTCAAATCTTGGAAGTTCACATCACCGTCTATAGTAAATGGAGTATCTCCGGTAGTATAAATAGCGTACTTATCGAACTGAATCCTATTGTTCACGATCTGCAATGGTCGATCATCAAATCTGAAATGTGTTCCGGCCTGATTGTAAGTCATCACTACACTATCCATCTTCATCGTACCATTAATAATAGGTTTAGAAGTCGAACCTTTCAAATGCATATCTCCATCAATATCACCTTCGAAAGAAACCATCTGATTGGGTACAAAGACATTGGCCAACTTGAGCGGGAAGTGATCGAAAGAAGCATTAACACTCAACGTATCTTTACCTCCACCCGAAGGATTCAATGTTCCATCGGCCAACAATACCTTATTACCTTCATGAGCCACATATCCGTCAACATATTGCTTGCCATGTTCACCTGGAAGCCAAGTAGCTCCTAAAGTAATATTACCGATTTCTTTATGAGCATAACTCAAATTATCAATATTACCTTCTACAGAAAGCGACATTGTTTTCTTCGTCGACTGGATATAGTTGGCATCAAGTGATAACATTCCACTAAATGGCGGTGAATAAGGCAGCAAACGAGCTACCTCGTCCAAATTCACTTGAGTAGCAGAAATCTCTATGTTTTGTAGAGAAGTACTATCGTTATCATTAGAATGAACTTTGAATCCCATTCCTTTTTCATCTACCAAGTCGATATTAGCAAAGACTCTACCATTAGGTAGTAGTGCCACTTCATTATTATCGTTTTGGAAATGGAACTTGCGGAAAGCGATAATAGGATTCTCTGGAATCAGATTCAAGAGGATACCACCTCTCTTTTCGTCGGGAGCAAAGTGCATACCTAATCGTAGTCCAGTATCTCCGGTCTTATCTAAATACTCGGCAGTAATATTTCCATCACTCGAATTGATTTCACCGTTCAAAGCTACTGTAAAGGTTGCAGTTGGATTGGTCTTACCATTAACAACCTTACCATGAATCTCTATATGAGAAGTATCTTGAACTGCAATCAACGAAATCGTATCTATCTGAGTAGAATCTTTTTTCAAACCATAAAGACGGGCATCACAATTCAGTCCTTCGGCAGGACTCATTTTGATCACAGCATCCAAATCTTTATATTTAATTCCCTCAAGAGCCAGATAATCCATGATCGGATTATTCATACCCGACTTGCAATATACAGTAGCAGTAGGCAGAGCACGCCTTAAGGCAGCATGGTCTATCTTGCGGATTTTAATCTGATGCATTAATAACTTAGATACCCGAGTCAGATGCGACATCAAAGGAGTCAATCCCTCACGAGAATTGAAATCCATTTTAAAATCGCCGGCAGTCAAGTGTCCGGCTACACTATCCTTTTCTATCCCACCATTAAAAGCAAATGCAAAATTGTTTTTAAGTGGTGCACTAATCATTCCTAATTTATATAGGTTGACATTGTCGACCTTCATATCAACTTTTCCTCGAGGATTGCGCAGATTGATTGTATAGCTACCATCAGCAAACATCTTTAATAGTTCATTATCACTATTGAACTTAGCCGATGCCAAACCGTTCTTAAGATTTGCATCAAAGTTAATCTTGGAAAGTTTGTATTTCTGATAGCCTAGATAGCCGACAGAAGCTTTCACTTTGGCGTATGTCCGATTTGATTTGATATCAAACCCGGCACCCTCAGCCTGGGCATCTGCTGTCAAACCATAGACTTGATATTTTGGTAAAAAATGATTGACTTGGAAATTAAGCGCTTTGATATGTGCCTTATAGCTTTTCTTTTTCATATTAAAAGAGCCCTCGGCAGCTAGCCTACCACTTCCATCAAGCAGAATTGCCTTACCACTATAATTATCGCCATTCATTGTTCCGTTCAGAGCAAGATTCAAACCTCGTGGAATAATAACATTTCCATCTGTAAGTCCTGCCATCTCGGTAAGGAAATCGAGTTTGTCAGCCTGAAGTTTAAGATTGATCTTGGCAGAACGAAGTTTATTATCTGTCAGCGATACAAAACTACCAGAACCATTCATATTAAATGCACCTGCCAGTCTAGCTTCCAGACGAGAGAAATACATCGATTTCATATTTCCCCTCATCCCGGCATGAACTACCAACGGAGCAGCAGGATATTTATGGATGAGACGAGAAGGAATTGAATGTCCCCAAAACAAGACATCTCCTTTTCCTATATAAGCATCGACATTGGCTTCAAGATTACCGCTCTTCCCTTTAGGATCCATAATATTCCAAGGGCAGACACCATTCATTCGAATCTCGCTATATGGAGTCTGAACAAAGAAGCTAGGAATATATATCATCTTATTATCAGTACGCAGATTGGCCTGAAGTCCGGCAATAGTAAATCCTGATTGATCATAGAAAGAGCATTTCTTGATATCAACCTTCATCACTTTGTTATACATATAAAATGATTCAACTCCAAGTTGGATATCACGAAGCAGCAGGTGAGAAGGATTAAATTCATGAGTATTTCGGGCCGGCTTACCACTATCATATTGAGCTTTACCGTCGGCAATATTCAATCTGCCCACCGAATACCAAGGTTCTTTAGTACTAAGACGAATATCAGAAGCATCAGCATCACCAAGGAATGCCGATACATACATACTATCCTTGGGCAAACCTTTATAAGAAAAGCCTACTTTGCTAATCTTTATTTTCTTCACCAACACCTGCCAAGGAGCAGAAGGCGTTGTATCCTTCTTTGTCGTATCCGGAGTAAGAAGAACATCCATATTACTATTCTTCAACTCAGCCAAATCAACGATAGCAGCATGCTTACCAAAATCAACATTCGTTTTGACTTTGGCATCGCCAACGTGACCTTTAAGACAAATACCTTTAATAATATTTTGAGTATATAAGGAAGTATTCTTCAACTGAACATGATCTACAACCAAACGTCCATCCATGAGAGGAAACAACTTCATCGAAAGATCCAGATTACCGGCCTTAAGAATCGTATCACGTTTACTAATAACAAGCGCTTCGTCCAAAGTGAGATTCAAAGGAAGTTTGATGCCAATTCTGCCAATAGAGATTTGCATACCAGATTTTGTCGAAGCATAATCGGCAGCTTTATCACACACAAAATTCTGAACTGAAGGAATACAAAGGAGCACAGCAAGCAGAATGAATAAAATAAAAGGCGATGCAATCACCCATAAAACATATTTAATCCAATTCTTTTTCATCGTTCCGCACTTGCTGTTAAAGCATAATATTTATTATTAGGTTATGCTATAGTAATAATTAATCAGACCAAAGTAGCTAATAGAGACAGATATACAGTGCATATTCATTCTTTTAAAGCAAAAATTGGTCAATTTATATTATTGCAAATATACAATTAATTTTCGATTTACTCATTATTATATCAGTAATTCGCCAATTTGTATCGACAAAAACTAAAATGTTTTTGTATTTTTGTCACAAATGAAAAGATAAGATCATAACGATAAATGGAATGTAATAGAAAAAGATTGAATCTCATATAATGTATAACAAATAAAAAACTAGTAAAATGAAAGTAACCGGATATTTCGATCATTGCAATATCAATGTCACCAACCTAGAAAAGAGTATCGAATTTTACAATCAAGCTTTAGGGCT
>DAIUBN010000057.1:0-15544 GCA_036846645.1 Bacteroidaceae bacterium
TATTTATTAAAACTAAAGCTTAATTTATAGAACTCTTCTTTATGATTACACTTTTTATTCAAGAAGATACGAAGTTTACTTCATGAAGAATCGTAAAACGCCTTTAACCAACCACAGTAATATAAGTCCTATGTGCTCGATACGTTTCATAAGGTCCATAAGTGATACTAGATATTTTCTCTAAAAAGAATATATTATTTCAAAAATCATTAACTTTGGCCACGGTAATACCATTGGAAGAACTATGTATAAGAACCTAATTAACACAATACTCGCATCTTTACTTGCCCTCAATGTATTCGCCACCGATCAGACGATTATCAACAAGCTGTATTTCCGGCCTATTGCAGTGTCGGGCAACTTGCCATCGGCCGAAGTACAGCAAGTATATCGCGACAGAGAAGGATTAATGTGGCTCTCTACCCGCTCCGGACTTTGTTCTTACGACGGATACCAAGTTAAGACATATCGTTCTACTGTGAATTATCCCAATCTATTTCAAAGTAATAATATATGGAGCGTATCCGAAGATAAAAACTTCAACTTGTGGATTGGTACAAATAGCGGACTCTATACTTACAATAAAAGAAGTGGTATCATGCGCAGAATGAATCGCAGCTTGTCCGACCCTATCAGCAAAGTTTATGTAGACAAGAACAATGATGTATGGATTGGCACAAATAGCGGTTTGATAAAATACATATCGCAGGCCAATACGTTCCTTCGTTTCACCAATCAGAACCACAGGGCACTTCCAAGCAGTTATTCGGTCACTTCTATTATACAAACTTCGGACGAGTCTATTATCATGGGAACATGGGCAAACGGTTTGTTCCATATTTCATCGCAGAACAACACTGTGCAAGCTTATCCGAAATTCGATGAAGAGAACTCGGCACACACTCTCTTTCAAGACCGGAAAGGACGTTTGTGGATAGGTACTTGGAACTGTGGCCTCTACAGAATAGACAACCCGCAAGATGTACTTCATCCATCGATACATGCTTATCGCAACTCTTCCAACCCTTTTTCACTATCCGATAATATCGTCTACTCTATTAACGAAGACCCGGTGACCAACACACTATGGGTAGGCACCCGTTCGGGACTGAGCATTATGGATATTAACGATGAAATGGGGCATTTTACTAATTATACGACAACCAGTATCTCTCACCCACTGCCATGCAATGAAATCAACTCTATCGTGACAGATGGTTATGGCGGGTTTTGGATTGGCACTATCGGCGATGGAGTTCTTCAGACGTCTACACGGCCTTCGTTCTTTACAACCTATGATTTCAATGCTATCAATCAATATGTACCAGCCAAAGCGATAAGATGTATCCACCCCATAAATAGTCATTTGATGTGGATAGGAATCGGTTCTTATGGTATGGCACTGTACGATCGCAGCACTCGAAAAGCGGTGTTCTGCCGTCAGCTTACCGAATTTTCAGGCATCACCGAACTGCAATCTATCACAGCAATGCAGACATTGAAGAATGGCGAGACATGGTTTGCCACGCATGGAGAAGGAATAATAACCTATAAGAAAGGACAACTAGCCCAATCACATAAGTCAATCAACTGCAAGTTTCTTTTCGAAAATAATGTATTGTCACTTTATCATTCTCAAAATGGCGCAATATGGATAGGACAATTTAGTGGACTTTCGGTAGCACTGCGCGACATGTCGAAAGGATATATCGTCAACTTTATGAGAGAAGGCGGAAAGAATCTCAGCCATTGCAGTATCGTAAATATATCGGAAGACAAGATGGGCAATATTTGGCTTGCCACCGAAGATAAAGGTATTATCAGAGTAACGGGTGATCCATGGAATCCTCGTTCGCTGAAGTTTCACCATTACTCTCCCGACAACGATAAGCTGAAAGTAGTAGATGTAGTAAGTGTGGTTCAAGACACTCACCGACCTATTATATGGGCTATTTCGAAAAGTGGCGGACTGCTCCGCCTCGACACGGCGAGCGATAGGTTTGTTGCGATGAACGATATCTATCATATTCCCGACGATAATGTAAGGAGTATCATAGAAGACAACTACGGTAACCTCTGGCTCGGCACCAACTATGGCATTGTCAAAGTATCGTTCGGCAAAGATATCGAACACCCAGCCGTACAGATTTTCACTGTTCTCGATGGATTGCAAGACAATTATTGCCTCACCAACTCAGTAGCGAAATTCGGAAACGAAATTTTCTTCGGCAGTTATAAAGGAATGTGCTCTTTCGTTCCAAATAGCAGTAGAATAATAAAGACCATGAAGCCATCGATAGTTATCACCGACCTCAAGATATTCGATCGCAGCTATTCTGAACTCGATTCTACTCTACGCCACCGCATCAGCGCAGAGACACCATCTTTCACCAGGCGCATCGTTATTCCTGCCGCCTACAATAATTTCACTTTAGAATTTTCGGCACTAGTCTATGCCCATTCGGAACAGTGCAAATATGCTTATCAACTAGAAGGTTACGACAAACAATGGCGCTATGTTGATGCCTCACATCGGTATGCCTACTACAACAACCTACCATCGGGGAAGTATAAGTTCCATTTGAAAGCCACCAATCCATCGGGCATTTGGTTCGATATGCCTTACGAAGTGACAGTAATCGTCAAACCTCCATTCTATGCTACATGGTGGGCATATCTATTCTACTGTATTGTTATTGCCTCTATCGCCTATATGGCTCACCGAATCAGTCAGAATCGTTTAAAACTAAAGAACTCTCTGAAGATGGAAGAGATGAAAAAGGAACAGATAGAGAAACTCAATCAAGCCAAATTGCAGTTCTTTACCAACATTACTCACGAGCTGCTCACTCCACTCGCCATTATCTCGGCTTCTATGGAACACCTCAAGATGTCTATCAAGCAAGATTCTGAAGACTTCGGTGTGATGAAAAGCAATATCAGCCGTCTGATACGTCTCATCCAACAGATTCTCGAATTTCGCAAAGCGCAGACAGGCAATCTGAAGTTGAAAGTATCAGAAGGCAATGTCGCCGAATTTGTGCAGCACGAAATAGATAGTTTCGCACCTCTTATGAAGAAAAAAGGCGTGAACATGAGTTTCAATTGCAAGGAGAAAGAAATTAGAGGATATTTCGATAGAGATAAACTTGATAAAGTTATATATAACTTACTATCTAACGCAGCCAAATACAACAAGAAAGATGGAAATGTATGGGTAGAGTTACAGTCTACCGACAATAACGGCAGCATCATACTAACAGTAAAAGATACCGGAATTGGCCTCAGCGACGAGGCCAAGACACATTTGTTTGAACGATTCTACGACGGAGAATACCGCAAATCGAATACTGTAGGGACCGGCATCGGCCTGTCGCTCACCAAAGATTTGATAACGCTGCATCATGGAACCATCTCGGTAGATAGTACTCTCGGCGAGGGAACAACATTCATAGTCACACTGCCAATTGGTAAATCATCATTCGGTGCTGATCAATTCGATTCGAACCACGAGGAAAATGAATTCATCTCCATCAACAAAGAAGAAGAGATAGACGATGAAGAAGAAAGTGACAATGTGACCACGGACGATAGCAAACCTAATATATTGATAGTAGAAGACAACGCAGAGTTGCTTTCGCTGATGTCGAAAATGCTCCGGGCAGACTACAATATATCTACTGCAACCAATGGAAAGGAAGGCTTGGAACAAATAGAAGCCGAATCGATAGACCTCATTGTTACCGACGTGATGATGCCGGTGATGGATGGTATGGAGTTGACTCATCGTATTAAAGGAGATGCCGACTATTGTCATATCCCGGTGATATTACTCACTGCCAAGACCAAAGATGAAGACAGAGAGGAAGGTTATAACGTAGGTGCCGATGGTTTCATTACCAAACCGTTCCAGCTTTCTGTGCTCCATGCCCGAATCAAAAACTTGCTCGAGGCACGCAACAGAGTGCAAACCAGATTCAAAGACAAAGCCTACTTCGAACTCAAGGAACTTGAATATACCAATCTCGACCAAGACTTCCTGCAACGAGCTATCGACTGCGTGAACCAACATCTTGACGATACAGAGTTCGACCAGCAGGCATTTGTCGAAGAGATGGGAACCAGCAAATCTACACTTTACAACAAACTGAAATCGCTTACGGGGCTGAATACTTCGGCTTTCATCACCAATATCCGATTGAAAGCAGCCTGCAAGGTAATACAAGAGAATCCAAATATCCGAATCTCCGACCTTGCTTACATGGTAGGTTTCAATAACCCGAAATATTTCAGCACCTGTTTCAAGAAAGAGTTCGGCATGCTTGTCAAAGAATATGCAGCCGAGATTATAAGCAAAGAATAAATTACCTATCGTATAATATTATTTCTAATTTTAAATAAATTATTTACTTTATTTTTTACCTTACCTAAATTATGTTGCAAAACATATTAATAATTGATACAAATAAAGGCAACTAGTGTTACCTTTACACTTATATACGATCATATAACTAATAACATTTTTAGTAGTTTAACATTCTTATAATAATTTTATAAATCAGACATATTAAAATATCATTACCATGGGACAGTTCTATGAAAATAAAGATAAATTTTTAGTCGCAGTCGATTGCGTCATCTTTGGATTTCTTAAAGGAGAGTTAAATCTTCTACTCATAAGACGTGCATTAGAGCCAGGAAATGGGCTATGGTCTGTTATGGGAGGATTTTTGAATGCAAATGAAAGTATTGATGATGCTGCAAAAAGAATCCTTAAAGAACTTACAGGACTAGATAATATATATATGGAGCAAGTAAAGCTTCATGGTGAAATATATCGTGATACTGGAGGAAGAGTCCTTTCGCAAGTTTATTATGCATTGATTGATATCGACACTTATAACAGGCAACTAGTTGCCGATCATGACGCCCATTGGGTTAGTATAACAAAAATCCCGACTCTGATTTTCGACCATCTAGACATGGTAAAAGAAGCTTTAGTAAAACTACGCTTAAAAAGCAAAACAGAGCCTATTGGTCTCAACTTATTACCCGAGTTCTTTACTCTTCCACAGCTTCAAGCGCTCTACGAAGCAATTTACAATGAGAAATATGACAAGCGTAACTTTAGAAAAAGAGTTAGCTCCTTCGATTTTATTGAAAAAACTGACAAAATAGACAAAAGTGGTTCGAAAAGAGGTGCAGTTCTATATCAATTTAATATTAATCGCTATAAGAAAATGAATAATCCAAAAATGGAACTATAGCATTCTTTTAAATAGAATAAATCACAGCATTATGTCCAGAGAAAAAAAATAAATAAGAGATTAATAATAATTTCAAATAATGCAATATCAAGAACATAATAATTTGCTCGCCATAGAGCATTGAATATTATTTATACACAACAATATGACTATTATGAATTTAAGAAACATTCTTTCAATCATTACGTTTGCTGCTTCTATTCCTGTAGTAGCCCAGCAGACGACGACCATTACACTTCATGCCGATAAGGCGAATCAGATAATTCCAAAAGAGATATACGGACAATTTTCAGAAGATTTAGGAAACTGTGTATATGGTGGACTATGGGTTGGAGAGAAGTCGGATATTCCGAACTTCAACGGTTACCGTTCCGATGTATTCAACGCATTGAAAGATTTAAAAGTACCGGTAATGCGCTGGCCAGGTGGCTGCTTTGCCGACGAATATCATTGGATGGATGGTATCGGACCGAAAGAGAAACGTCCTCACATGATCAACACCAATTGGGGTGGTACAGTAGAAGACAACAGCTTTGGTACAAACGAGTTTCTCAATCTCTGCGAAATGTTAGGTTGCGAACCCTATATAAGTGGCAACGTTGGCAGTGGCACAGTAGAAGAATTGGCTAAATGGGTGGAGTATATGACATCAGATGCCGACTCTCCTATGGCTAACCTTCGTAGAGAGAACGGTCGTGACAAGCCATGGAAGGTGAAATTTCTCGGCGTAGGCAACGAAAGCTGGGGATGTGGTGGCAATATGCGCCCCGAATACTATGGTGACATGTTTCGCCGTTACTCTACTTATTGCCGCGACTTCAGCGGGAACAAACTTTATAAGATTGCCAGTGGCGCCAGTGACTACGACTACAACTGGACAGACAAGTTGATGAGCAACGTTGGAACAAACATGAAAGGTTTGTCTCTACATTATTATACAGTACTCGGTTGGGACGGAAGCAAAGGTTCTGCCACCAAGTTCGACAAGAGCGATTACTACTGGACCCTAGGCAAATGTCTTGAAGTCGAGAAGGTGATTCAGAAGCACTGCGCTATTATGGATAAGTATGATAAAGAAAAGAAAGTAGCACTTATTCTCGATGAATGGGGCACATGGTGGGACGAGGAGCCGGGTACCGTTCGTGGTCATCTCTTCCAGCAGAACAGTATGCGCGATGCGATGGTTGCTGCTCTTTCTCTCGATGTTTTTCCTAAATATGCAGACCGCCTCAAGATGTGCAACATCGCTCAGGTAGTCAATGTCCTTCAATCTATGATTCTTACAAAAGACAAACAGATGGTACTGACCCCAACCTACTATGTTTTCAAAATGTACACAGTGCATCAAGGGGCTACCTATCTTCCTTTTGAGTTGAATTGCGACTCTATCAAGGCTCGCGACGGAAGAATGGTACCGGTTGTCAGTAGTACGGCGTCAAAAGACAAGAATGGTTTGGTTCATATTTCTCTTTCAAATGCCGATCTTGACAATGCACAATCGGTCAGCATCAATCTCTCTGACTTGAAACTTAAGAAAGTTACCGGTGAGATTCTGACTTCTGCAAAGATTACAGACTACAATTCTTTCGAGAATCCCAACTTAGTCAAACCCACTCCATTCAAAGACGCCAAACTAAGCAAGGATATACTGAAAGTAAAACTTCCAGCCAAATCTATTGTTACACTCGAACTACAATAATTAAAATAAGTATGAATGATGCAGAAAACGTATTGCTCGTATTAATCAACTGCAAGCGACCACAGTGCCGCTTGCTCCATCTCTTAACTAAACCAATTTATATAAATCATGAATAGACCTTTAATTCGAAAGATGGGCGGCTCGCTTCTAGGCTTACTACTTTGCTCCACAATGGCAATGGCTCAAGCCGAAGAGTGGAAAGACCCACAAGTTAATGCAGTGAACCGTATGCCGATGCATACATCGTTCTTCTCTTACAATAGTATGGAGTCTGCTTTAGAAGGAAATAAGACCTCTTCTCCGGATTTTCTATCTATTGACGGAGCATGGAAATTCAATTTTGCGCAGACGCCTCAACAACGTCCGACCGACTTCTTTAAAGCCGATTACAACGACGGCGACTGGAAGACAATTCCTGTGCCAGGCATTTGGGAAGTCAATGGATATGGCGACCCTCTCTATGTCAATATTGGATATTGCTGGCGCGAACATTTCGACTACACACCTCCTACAGTTCCCGATGAGCACAACTATGTAGGCTCTTATCGCCGAACCATCACCATTCCTGCCGATTGGAAAGGCAAACAAGTCATTGCCCACTTCGGTTCGGTCACATCCAATATCTATCTTTGGGTGAATGGCAAATATGTAGGATATAGCGAAGACAGCAAGCTGGAAGCAGAATTTGATATCACCAAATACTTGAAACCTGGTGAGAATCTTATCGCTTTCCAAGTATTCCGCTGGTGCGACGGTACTTACCTCGAAGGTCAAGATTTCTGGCGTCTTTCGGGTGTAGCCCGCGAAAGTTATCTCTATGCCCGTAACGCCAAGCACATCGAAGATATCCGTATCACTCCCGATTTGGATGCCAACTATGAGAATGGTTCACTCGCCATCAATGTCAAAATGAATGTGCCAGCCAAAGCTAATCTCAATCTGCTCGATGCCGAAGGCAATGTTGTTGCAACCGGTCAAGCAATCGCTAATAAAGTAGCAACCATCAACGTTGCCAATCCACAGAAATGGACAGCAGAGACACCTTATTTATATACCCTTATCACCTCGATGACAGATAAAGGCAAAACAGAGTATATTCCTATCAAAGTGGGGTTCCGTAAGATCGAGATAAAAGATGCCCAACTGCTTGTCAATGGCAAGCCGGTTTTGATTAAAGGTGCCAACCGCCACGAGATGGATCCCGATAGAGGTTACGATGTTCCTTTCGAGCGCATGGTGCAAGATATCAAAGTAATGAAACAACTTAATATCAACACCGTTCGTACCTGCCACTATCCCGACGACCCACGTTGGTACGAGCTTTGCGACAAGTATGGTATCTATATGATTGCCGAAGCCAATCTCGAATCTCACGGAATGGGTTATGGTGACAAGACATTGGCCAAAGTTCCTTCTTATCTCACAGCCCACTTGGAGCGCAATCAGCGCAACATAGAACGCAACTTCAATCATCCTGCTATCATCGTTTGGTCGCTCGGCAATGAAGCCGGTATGGGCCCCAACTTCGAAGAATGCTATAAATGGGTGAAGAACGAAGACAAGAGTCGTCCTGTTCAGTACGAACGTGCCGGGAACTCAGAATTTACAGACATCTTCTGCCCGATGTACTATCGCTACGACGATTGCGAGAAGTATGCTCAAAGTGATGCTACCAAACCACTTATTCAATGCGAATATGCTCATGCCATGGGTAACTCGGAAGGTGGATTCAAAGAATACTGGGATTTGATACGCAAGTATCCGAAATACCAAGGCGGATGCATTTGGGACTTTGTTGACCAAAGTTTGCATGCTACCAAAGATGGCAAAAGATTCTACGCTTACGGTGGCGACTACAACACATACGACCCATCTGATAACAACTTCCTCGATAATGGACTCATCAGTCCCGACCGTGTACCCAATCCACATGCTTACGAAGTTCAATATTTCTATCAGAACATTTGGACTACACTGAAAGAAGACGGCAATATCGAGATTTATAATGAGAACTTCTTCCGCGACCTCAGCGCATATCGCCTCAACTGGCAATTGGTATGCGATGGAGAAACTGTTCAAAGCGGAAGTGTTGCCAAACTTGATGTAGCACCTCACTCCACAGCCACACTGACCTTGCCTATCGACGCAAGTCTGCTTGCTAAAGATAAAGAAAGCTTCCTCAATGTGTCGTATATTTTGAAAGACAACGATGGTCTGCTCAATACAGGCGAAACTGTTGCACGCCAGCAATTCGCTATCAAAGACTACAATTGGGAAAGCAATGCAATGAAAACTTCTGATTTGCGTAGAATCAAAGCATTCAAACTCGACAAGAAAGATGCCGACCACTACACATTCAATACCGTCAACACTACAGTATCGTTCGATAAGAAGACAGGCTTCCTCTGCCGCTACGAAGTATCAGGTACTTCCTATATGGCAGCAGGCACCCAACTCACACCAAACTTCTGGCGTGCCGGAACAGACAACGATTATGGTGCAGACTTACAGAACAAATACCGTGTTTGGCTCAATCCTGCTATCAACCTCACTTCATTCAACTTTAGAAAAGAAGGAGAGTTGACCATAGTCGAAGCAGCCTACGATATGCCCGATGTAAAAGCTCAACTCGGTCTGACCTATACCTTATATAAAGATGGTTCTATCACAGTAGACCAGAAGTTCACTGCCGACAAGACAGCTAAGGTTGCCAACATGTTCCGCTTCGGAATGCGTATGCAACTTCCAGGCAGCATGGACAACAGTTATTACTATGGCCGTGGACCGAAAGAGAATTATGCAGACAGAAACAACTGCACCTTTATCGGAAAGTATAAACAGACTACCGACGAGCAGTTCTACTCTTATATCCGTCCTCAAGAGAACGGCAACAAGACTGATATCCGCTGGTGGAAACAAACCAACAACAATGGCAAGGGATTACAATTCACATCGCTTAAACCTTTGTCCATGTCGGCACTCCCCTACTCTCAAGAAGAATTGACCGACGGCACAAAGAAAGGTCAACGTCACTCCGAATTGCTGAATAAGAACGGCAATACCAACATGAATATCGACGCCATCCAAATGGGACTTGGCTGTATCGATTCTTGGGGTGCGCTACCACTCGACAAGTACTTGCTGCAATATGGTGACTATCAATTTAGTTTCACAATGAGCCCTGCAAAGTAGAAAACATCTTTCATTAGATACCTTTTATAATAAGGAGTCAGAAATACACTTATATTTCAGACTCCTTATTTTTTTATCGTAAATAGCAGGTCACCTGAATACAAATTGAGAACATCTTGAAGAGGCAGACTTAATGACTTGAAAAAACAAATTATTAGTGATATGGCAGTATAAAAATATGATGTACAAAAATAAAAAACAAAGATTGATTTTTGCTAATAATGCCTACAAGACGCGTACGTGGCTTTGAAAAGACTTTATGTATCATCTACAATAAATATGTAACATATCCAAAGATATATGTAGCGCAAAAGGAGGGCATAAATAAAGAAACCTTATTAGATTTGCATTGTTCGAAAAGACGGAATTCATACCACGGCTATCGAACAAAAGAAACCATTTGTTAAACTCAAAAATTCAAAACACAAAAACATGAAACTAATACCAAAGATTTTATCGACTTCAATGTTTAATCAATCAAATGTTTTACCAAATAAATTATAGTATTAATGAAAAATGCTAAGTTTTTAAAGATTTGGGGACTAGCCTTCCTGCTATGTCTCGCTCCACTTTGGGCATTGGCACAAAGTGCGATGGTAAAGGGCGTCGTAAAAGACGCGCATGGCGAACCGATTATTGGCGCCAGTGTCATGGAAAAAGGTACTAAGAACGGTATTATGACCGATTTGGATGGAAACTTCTCTTTAAAGGTTCCACGCACTGCTGTTCTAGTTATATCTTCTATCGGTTACAAGACTCAAGAAGTTTCTGCCAATGGAAAATCTTTACTCAATATCGTATTGCAAGACGACACACAACAGCTGAATGAAGTTGTCGTTATCGGTTACGGTACACAGCGTAAAGAGGCAGTCACGGGTTCTGTAGCTTCTGTCAAAGGCGATATGCTGCGCGAAGTTCCTTCTATGGATGTAACATCAGCTCTTCAGGGTCGTATCGCCGGTGTAGAGATGACTCAGACATCTTCCAAACCTGGTGCAACAATGCAGATCCGTATTCGTGGTACTCGTTCATTGAATGCCAGCAACGATCCGTTGGTTGTGCTCGACGGTATTCCTTTTGCAGGTTCTATCAGTGATATCGACCCGAACAACATCAAGTCGATGGATATTCTGAAAGATGCTTCGGCAACAGCTATTTATGGTTCTCGCGGTGCCAATGGTGTTATCCTTATCACTACTTATAAAGGTATCAAAGAACAAAATGCGAAGATTACCTATAATGCTTATGTAGGTTTGAAGACTTTGTTTCATAGATATCCTATGATGAAAGGTGCAGAATTTGTCAAACTGCGTCAGTTGGCAGGCAAATTCACCCAGAATGGTGAAGACGAAGATGATACAGTAGATACCGATTGGCAAGGATTGATGTTCAAGAATAGTTACGTCACCAGTCACGACTTGGGCGTATCGGGCGGAACAGCCACATCAAACTATAACTTCGGCGTATCTTATTATCTCGACAACTCTTTACTTCCACAGCAAAACTATAATCGTTATGCTCTTCGTGCATCGTTAGATCAGGAAGTAGGAAAATATATCAAGATTGGATTCTCTTCCAATTCTTCTTACGCTGTTACCAATGGTGCCAACTTGGATATGTACAACACACTAAGTACAACACCTATTGCTAATCCTTATAATACAGACGGTACATTGAAGAGAACCGTCAAGATGTCAAACGATGAACACTACGTAATGACTCGTTCAGTCATCAATGGTTTGGGCGATGCTTACAAAGACCAGACTCGTGCTTTCGGTACTTACAACTCTCTCTATGCAGAAGTCAAGGTGCCTCATGTAGAAGGATTGAAATACCGTATCAATGTTGGTTTGAACTACCGCCAAAGCAATTATGGCAACTATACCGGAACAGGCGTGTTCAGCTCTACAGCTACAACTCTCTCTCATGCCACTGTTTCTAATGCTCATACTTTGAACTGGGCAGTAGAGAACATGCTTACTTACGACCGCACTTTCGGCAAACATTCTATCAATGCCGTAGCATTGTATTCTGCTGAGCAAACTCAGTACAACAGTTCTTACATCTATGCCGATGGTATTCCTTCGGATGCCTTCCAATTCTATAATTTAGGTCAGGCTACAGGTAGCATCACTATCAACCCGAGCTATCAAGGATATTACAAATCGGGATTAATGTCATGGATGGGCCGTGTGATGTATTCTTACGACGACCGTTACATGATTTCTGCAACACTTCGTTCTGATGGTTCTTCTCGTTTGGCCAAAGGTCATCAATGGCACACATATCCAGCTGTTTCAATAGGTTGGAATGTCACAAAAGAATCTTTCATGAAAGATGTAAATTGGCTAGACAACTTGAAACTGAGAGTTGGATACGGCGAAACTTCAAATCAATCAGTAGCTCCTTATAAGACATTAGGTCAATTGTCTACTCGTCCTTACAACTTCGGTTCGACAACTGCGGTAGGTTACTACGTATCAGAGCTGCCCAACCCAGAACTTGGATGGGAGTATTCTCAGACATGGAACTTCGGTTTAGACTTTTCAGTATTCAAAGGTAGACTTTCGGGTACAATCGAATACTACCGTCAAAGTACCAAAAACTTGCTATTGAGTGTCAGTCTGCCTTCTACATCTGGTGTAAGCAGCTATATGGCAAATATTGGCAAGTCTGAGAATAGAGGTATTGAAGTATCACTGAATGGTACTATCCTCGACAACTTCCACGGATGGACCTGGGATGCAGGCATCAACTTATATTCCAACCACAATGAATTGACAGCTTTGGCATCGGACGCTACAAAAGACGAGAGCAACTGGTGGTTTGTAGGCAGTCCTATCAATGTGATTTATGATTATGAGAAAATAGGTCTTTGGTCGGCCAACGACTATGCCAACAATTATGGTAGCACTTACGAGCCTGGTGGTAATGCCGGTATGATAAAGGTAAAATACGCCGGAGATTATGATTCGAGCGGCAAACCGACTCGCGCTATCGGTACAGCCGACAGACAGATTATTAAAATCGACCCAAAATGGGAAGGCGGTTTCAATACCCGTGTTGCCTATAAGAATATTGATTTGAGCATTGTCGGTTCATTCAAACATGGTGGTACTTTAATCAGTACATTATATGGTTCTTCCGGTTATCTCAATATGTTGACAGGTCGTCGTGGCAATGTACAAGTCGACTATTGGACAGAAGATAATCAAGGTGCCAAATATCCGAAACCAGGTGGTGCCGAGAGCAGCAACAATCCTAAATATGGTACAACGTTAGGTTACTTCGATGCTTCTTATATGAAGATTCGCACCATCACTTTGGGCTACAACTTCACACAAAATTGGATTAAGAAAGTCGGTATCCAGAAACTCCGTGTTTATGCTACAGTTCAAAATCCATTCGTATTCTTCTCTCCATATAAGAAAGAATCTGGTATGGATCCAGAAACAAACTCTTTGGGTAACGAGAATCAGGCAGTGACAGATGTTTATAAATCACGTCTACCGATTGTCGGTTACAGTACACCCCAGACACGTAACTATCTGTTTGGTTTAAATCTAACATTTTAAATGAATGATAAAGATGAAAAATAAATATATAAAATCTTTCTTAGGGGCAGCTATTCTCGGATTAATGCTGTCCGGTTGCTCCAATGTTTTGGATGAGACACCTCGTGCAACCTATACCCCCGAATACTTTAAAACAGCAGAAGGTGTTATTGGTGGTATTACTTCTCTCTATGGTCATCTACGCTACATCTGGGGTAATGGTTATTGGCTCAATGCTTGCGAGACCGGTACCGATGAATATACTTATGGTCATGGCGGCGATCAGAACTTCTTAGTGATGGACTGCTCCGGTCAAGGTGATATCACCTCGGCAACAAGCCGTTCGGATGTGCTTTGGAACAACTCTTTCTCTGATATCAACACGGCCAGCGGTGTAATAGAATATGGTTCTGCCAATTCTTCTATTGCAGCATCACTCATTGCCGAAGCTTATTTCTTCCGTGCATTCGATTACTTCTGTCTGGTTCAGACCTTCGGTGGTGTACCTTTGGACTTAGGAGCCGGCGAGTTGAAATTCAACACATCTACAGTTCGTACTTCTGTTCGCAATACTGTTGCCGAAGTTTATACCAAATGTATCTTCCCCGACTTGATTCAAGCTATTGCCGACCTTCCAACGAGTAGCCGTCTGACGGGTACTGTCACCAAGAACGTTGCTCGCTTGGTATTGGCCAAAGCTTATCTAACATACGCTTGGTGGCTCCAAAACCCCAACAACATTGCTACTTATCCAACTTGCGACCGTACCGATCCTAACGGAAAGACATACGCTCAATATTTCCAGTTGGCATACGACACAGCAGTGGAAGCCATCAACAATCCTGCCCCCTATTCATTGCAGAAATCTTTCTATCTGGTCAATGTCGGTTCTAACGACCGCAACGCTGAAGTGATGCTTTATGCCGACCACATTCAAGACAGCGAATATTATGATGGTTCAAGCCACTCATACAATTCGGGTGCTTCTCCCGGTAACTTTGCAGCATGGATGACAACTTGGGATTATACCTTTATCCAAAGTAATACTGCATCTAGCTGGGCAAGCAGCGGTTATGTTCGTTCGGTACAACGTGAGGCAGCTCAAGCCTACGGTCGTCCTTGGAAGTGTATGGCTCCAACTTACGAAGCTATTGTCAACAACTTCCCCGACAAGACCTACGACTCTCGTTATGATGGAACTTTCACTACCTGTTTCCGTGGCAACTGGAACAAGGGTACTGTATCGCAGACTACTTTATACAATGCCAACGGACTACCTATTGTTCAGGGCGACTCAGTATTGACATTCTTGAAAGATGAACCCGATGCTATATTAAATTGGACAAACAGTCCGTATGCCAGCAATGTTGGTGCAGCAGTATTACCGGGAAGAGCCGATTACGTCGTTCCTCCAAGTGGTATCAGCCGTTACAAATATCCTATTCTTTGGAAGATTGGTACTTATCGTACAGACAATGGCACCGGACTTGGTCAGCCTAATGGTGGTATCACTCGCCCATTCCCTATTCTGAAGTTCTCTGAGTTCTATCTAATCGCAGCCGAAGCAGCTGTTAAAGGTGCAACAGGTTCGATGAGTGCAAGAGATTTGGTCAATGTTCTTCGTGCCCGTGCCGGCGTCTGGACTTTCGACAATGCCGGAAATCGTGCAAAGACTGCCGACTATAGTTCAAAGCTGACAAGCGAGACTCCTGCTACCATTACCATAGATTATATATTGGCAGAGCGTAGCCGCGAATTCTTCGGCGAAGGTCTTCGCTGGTGGGATTTGGTTCGCACACAGACTTGGGCAGCAAAAGCTGCAACATATACGA
>DAIUBN010000058.1:0-15191 GCA_036846645.1 Bacteroidaceae bacterium
GTAATTCTTGATGTTATTCCTGCTCATTTATTTGGCAATAATTTCCCCTCCTACGACTTTTATCAACACTTATATTCAGCGCTATGCCTTGATTATTATGCCATTACGCCAAAAGTGCCATCTACTTGGTATGATCTGAAGTTGTGTAATCGGCATTGTATCAACGTTTTAGGCTTTTGTCGTGATTTTTCTGAAGAAATATAAGATGCTGATATACAATGAGCTATATACGTTTACTCTGTACCAAGTCATGTGCACCTTTGTGCTATTCCGCTGATTGTCAGATAAGATGTGCTGAATATAAGACTTGATGAAAGTCGTAGGAGAGAGACTCAATCGCTTGCTGCCGTTACAAGTCTCGAGGGCTGACGATTGATGTATCGTGGGCGTTTGATATTTGGATTGTTCGCCCTCGAGACTTGGAGTGTCGGCGTTCATTACTTATCTCGTCACCCTACACTTCAAGTTGAATTTCATAAAGACAATTCATAAAATTTCGACCTTATCATTCGGATGAATCGTCTTGATGAAATGATTGAATCGTCTTCATGTTTTCTCCGAAACGTCTGGACGATTCTTGAGTATCTTCCTTATCATTTTATCACTGATTCTGTCGAAATGTGCTTGATTATGTTCTGCTCTGCAAATTAATATAGCCGAAAAAGAATGATTATCTATTAGAAATTCAATTATTTGTAGTAATTTTGCACTCTCGATGAGCAGAATAATGGCAATTGATTACGGAAAGAAGCGTACGGGACTAGCTGTGACAGACCCTGCGCAGATTATCGCCAATGGACTCACAACGGTAGAAACTAGTAAACTGATTGAGTTTATCACCAACTATACCGCCAAAGAGCCAGTGGAACGTTTTGTTGTGGGATATCCAACGCAAACCACAGGGGAGGCTTCCGAAAACTTGCAGCGGGTTCAGGCTTTTGTCAATACACTGAAAAAGAAATTCCCTTCTATACCTATCAATATGGTAGACGAAAGGTTTACTTCTGTCTTGGCTCATCGCACTATGCTCGACGGAGGAGTGAAGAAGAAAGATAGACAAAATAAAGCTTTGGTAGATGAAATCAGTGCTACTATCATTCTTCAGTCTTATATGGAGAGCAATAAATTTTGATAACATAATAAATATTTTAATATGATATTACCAATATATACTTACGGACAACCTGTATTGAAAGAAGTAGCACAGGATATTACTCCGGATTATCCCAATCTGTCAGAATTGATAGCCAATATGTTCGAGACATTGACCGAGGCCGATGGGGTAGGGCTTGCAGCCCCTCAAATAGGTCTGCCTATCAGAGTGGTTGTTATCGATCTAGATGTACTGAAAGACGATGATGCTTCTTTTAAGGACTTCCGCAAGGCTTACATCAATCCACATATTATAGAGTTTGGTGATGAACAATGTTCGATGGAAGAAGGTTGTTTGAGCTTACCTGGAATTCACGAAAATGTGAAACGTAGCAAACAGATTAAAGTGCAATATATGGATACCGACTTCAAACCTCATGAAGAAGTTGTAGAAGGTTATCTGGCAAGAGTGATGCAACACGAATTTGATCATTTGGATGGACATGTCTTTGTTGAAAGAATATCTCCACTTCGCAAACAGATAGTGAAAAACAAACTCCATACGATGCTGAATGGACGAGTTCATTGCAGCTATCGGGTAAAGGTATTCAAACACAAGTAAGAATAGTCTTCAAAAAAAAACAAAAAAGATAAAATCTAAGGTGGTTTACCTCTATAGATGACATAAAGATATTACTTTTGCTCATCGTTCAAAAGGCGTGTCCGATAATGATGAAAAAGTTTTTATTATTTTTATTATGCTTTCCAATGGTCGCCATTGCCCAAATCAATACCGATAGGGTGATGATGATAGCTAGAAACGCGCTCTATTTTGAGGACTATGTATTGTCTATTCAGTATTTCAACCAGATTATAAATGCCAAACCCTACCTCTACGAACCTTATTACTTCAGAGGGGTGGCGAAGATTAATCTAGACGACTATTCGGGTGCCGAAAATGATTGTAGCGAGGCACTTTCGCTCAATCCTTTCGTGGTTGGTGCTTATCAGATAAGGGGATTGGCTCGAATCAAACTCAATAAGCTGGACGGTGCTATAGAAGATTATCAGACGGCGTTGAAATATGATCCGGAGAACACAACCTTCTGGCACAATCTGACCCTTTGCCATCTCCAAAAGAAAGATTACAAATCTGCTAATGAGGATTTGGATAAGCTTCTTACTCTCTCGCCCAAATATACCAAAGCTTTTATGATGCGTGGCGAGATAGCCTTGCAACAAAAGGATACTGCCAATGCCGTAAAGAACTTCGACAGGGCTATCGAACTGGATAAATACGATCCTGATGCATATATCTCGAGAGGTTCTATCAAACTGGCTCAGAATAAATACAAAGATGCCGATAACGACTTGTCGGAAGCTATCAAGTTGAATGGCAAAATGCCGGGACTTTATATCAATAGAGCCTTGGCCCGTTTCCACCTTAATAATTTAAGAGGAACGATGAACGACTATAATCTGGCCGTTGATTTGGACCCCAATAACTTTATCGCTCATTACAACCGCGGTTTGCTTCGTGCTCAAGTTGGAGATGACAATCGAGCTATCGAAGATTTCAACTTCGTACTCAAGATAGACCCCAGCGATATGATGGCTACATTCAACCGAGGACTACTCAGACAGCAGACCGGAGACTATCGGGGTGCCATTCGAGATTATACTACAGTAATCCGTCAGTATCCTAACTTTATTGTGGGCTACAGTCAGCGTGCTGCTGCCAAGCGAAAGATAGGCGATAAGAATGGAGCCGAATTGGATGAATTCAAAATATTCAAGATGCAGATGGGGCAGGGCATTGTAAGAGGTAAACGTGCCATTCCGCAAAAGACGAGAAGAAAGTCGGATAAGGATATCAATAATTATCAGAAGATTGTCATTGCCGATGAGGATGATAACTCTGGAGAACATTATAAGAGTGATTATCGTGGCAAGGTACAGAATAAGAATGTCACTATTCAGCTCGAACCGATGTTTGTCATGTCTTATTATGAGAAAGATTCGGAAATGTCTCATCCTGTCAGATATTATAAGTATGTAGACAAGATGAACAGCATGAAGTTCTTGTCTAAGAAACTGTTGATTACTAACTCCGAGACTTCGCTTACCGAAGACCAGGTGAAATTCCATTTTAAAGGAATAGACGACCATACGCTGCAAGTGGCACACAATGCTAAAGATGCTAAACCGCGTTTTGCTCGTGGTATGGACTTCTATCTGGTTCAAGACTTCACTAGTGCGATAGAGGACTTTACTCAGGCTATTGTTGACGACGACAAGTTCTTCCCGGCCTATCTGATGCGTGCAGTGACTCGTTTCAAAGAGCTGGATTATAAGAAGTCGGAAGTAGAGAAAGAAGAAAATGACAAACAAAAGACTAACGTAGTAAAGAATGCTATCGGTGTGTCAGATTATGATATAGTGAAGGCCGATTTGGCTAAGGTTATCGAACTGGCTCCCGACTTCCAATATGGATATTACAATTTGGCCAATCTGCAGGCTTCTCTTAAGGATTATAGGTCGGCAGTAGCCAATTACAATAAAGCGATAGCAATAGACAGGAAGTTTGCCGAGGCCTACTTCAACCGTGGCCTGACCAATATATATTTAGGTAATAATAAACAAGGCATCAGCGACTTGAGTAAGGCTGGTGAGCTTGGTATTGTTTCGGCATACAATATTATTAAGCGGTTTATTGACAAAGCAAAATAACATTTTTTCGTAAAAATACTTATTTTGATAAAAGAATTCATTATTTTTGCAGTTCACTATATCAAAACGAGATAGAGTGGAACATGGTAGAATAGGAAAAATTATTAGAATTATAATAAGATGATTAAGATTACATTTCCCGATAACTCTGTAAGAGAGTACAACGAAGGAGTTACCGGACTGCAAATTGCAGAAAGCATTAGCCCTCAATTGGCACGAGATGTACTGGCTTGTGGCGTCAATGGAGAAGTTCAAGATTTGTCTCTTCCCATTAACAGTGATTCTTCTTTCGTTCTTTACAAATGGGATGATGAAGAAGGTAAACATGCTTTTTGGCACACCAGTGCTCACCTTTTAGCAGAGGCATTACAAGATTTGTATCCGAAGACTCAATTCGGTATCGGTCCTGCTATCGAAAATGGATTCTATTATGATGTAGATCCGGGTGAAGTAGAATTAAAGGAAAGTGATCTGCCCGCTATCGAAAAGAAAATGGCAGAACTGGCTGCTAAGAAAGAAGAACTCGTTCGCAAACAGATTACCAAAGCTGATGCGCTGAAGTTCTTTGCCGAGACAGGCCAGAACTATAAGATTGAACTAATCAACGACCTGGAAGATGGTCATATTACCACTTATACAAACGGAACATTCACCGACCTTTGCCGTGGTCCGCACATGGTGAGCACAGCTCCTATCAAAGCTATCAAACTGACATCTATTGCAGGTGCTTATTGGAGAGGCCACGAAGACCGTAAGATGATGACCCGTATCTATGGTATCACTTTCCCGAAGAAGAAAATGCTCGAAGAGTATCTTGTTCTTCTTGAAGAAGCTAAGAAACGCGACCATCGTAAGATTGGTAAGGAAATGAAGCTTTTCATGTTCTCAGATCGCGTTGGTAAGGGATTACCTATGTGGTTGCCAAAAGGTACGACACTACGTCTTCAACTCGAAGAGTTCTTGAAACGCATTCAGAAACGTTTTGGTTATGTTCAGGTTATGACTCCTCATATCGGTAGCAAGAATCTTTATGTTACCTCGGGTCACTATGCTAAATATGGTAAGGATTCATTCCAGCCTATCCACACTCCGGAAGAAGGCGAAGAATATATGTTGAAACCAATGAACTGCCCTCACCACTGCGAAATATTCGCTTACGAGCCCCGTTCATATAAAGATCTGCCACTTCGCATTGCAGAGTTCGGTACAGTATATCGTTATGAGCAGAGTGGTGAGCTCCACGGTTTGACAAGGGTGCGTGGCTTTACGCAGGATGATGCCCATATCTTCTGTCGTCCAGACCAGGTAAAGGGAGAGTTCCTTCGTGTGATGGATATCATCAACATTATCTTCAAGGCTCTTGGATTCGAGAAGTTCGAAGCACAGATATCACTCCGCGACAAAGTAAATCGCGAAAAATATATCGGTAGCGACGAGAACTGGGAGAAAGCAGAAAGTGCTATTATCGAAGCATGTCAGGAGAAAGGTTTGAATGCCAAGATAGAATATGGCGAAGCTGCATTCTATGGCCCGAAGCTCGACTTTATGGTTCGTGATGCTATCGGTCGTAAATGGCAGTTGGGTACCATTCAGGTAGATTATAACTTGCCAGAACGCTTCCAGTTGGAATATACCGGTGAAGACAACCAGAAACATCGTCCGGTAATGATTCACCGTGCACCATTCGGTTCTATGGAACGTTTCGTAGCCGTTTTGATTGAGCATACTGGTGGTAAATTCCCATTGTGGCTTACTCCGGTACAGGTAGAAATCTTGCCTATCAGTGAGAAGTTCAATGGATATGCCCACAAAGTCCAAGAATATTTCAACCTTCAAGGTATTCGTTCAGAAATCGATGAGCGCAATGAGAAGATAGGACGTAAGATTCGTGATAACGAGTTGCAACGTATACCTTATATGCTTATCGTTGGTGAAAAAGAAGCCGAAAATGGTGAGGTTTCAGTACGTAAGCAAGGCGAAGGCGACAAAGGAACAATGAAATATGAAGATTTTGCCAAAAAAGTTGACGAAGAAGTGCAAAATATGATAAATAAGTGGTAACTTTGCAGCCAAAATTATAGAAAGTGACATCCTCGATAAAAAGAGGATGCCACTATCATATAAATAATAAGATAAATTAATTTGGAAATAAACAATACATTAAACAGCAAGAAAGTAACGTATTAATACATGAGGAACGATAATCTGAAAGGACAATATAGAGTAAACGAGCAAATTAGAGCTCGTGAGGTACGAATTGTAGGCGAGGATATTGAATCACAAGTATATCCTCTTTATCAAGCTCTTAAGATTGCTAAAGAGCATGAAATGGATTTAGTAGAAATCTCACCAAATGCGCAACCGCCAGTCTGCAGAATAATCGATTATTCCAAATTTCTTTATCAACTGAAGAAAAAGCAGAAAGAGCAAAAGGCAAAGCAGGTTAAGATGGAAGTAAAAGAGATTCGTTTCGGTCCACAAACCGACGATCATGATTACAACTTCAAACTGAAACATGCTATTGGTTTCTTGCAAGACGGTAACAAGGTGAAGGCCTACGTATTCTTTAAAGGTCGTTCTATCTTATTCAAAGAGCAAGGCGAGGTATTATTACTTAGATTTGCCAGCGAATTGGAAGAATATGCCAAAGTAGACCAGATGCCGGTACTAGAAGGCAAGCGTATGACCATCTTCTTATCACCTAAAAAGAAAGATGTGAAGAAGAAGGTAGAACCATCTGCTCAACCAACAGAAAAAAAGAAGGTTCATGAAGGCGAAGCTGAGAAGCAAGAACAAAAGCCTGAACAGCCTGCAGAAGTGAAGAAAGATAATGAGTAACGTGCAGGTATAGTACGTTGCCATTTTTAATAATAAATTAATTAAATAACAAAAATGCCAAAGATCAAGACTAACTCCGGTGCCAAAAAAAGATTCGCTCTTACCGGAACAGGTAAAATCAAAAGACAGCACGCTTATCACAGTCACATTCTGACGAAGAAGACTAAAAAGCAGAAAAGAAATCTTTGCTTAGGTGCAATAGTTGATAAAACTAATGTAAAGCAAGTAAGAGAACTTCTTAATTTGCGTTAAGCGCTATCTTTAGTAAGATTATTTTAAAGTATTAACCGAATGTTTAAGCAGAAAAGATCGCAAAAAGGCGCGACGCTAACATTCAAAATGTATTAAAACTATGCCAAGATCAGTAAATCATGTTGCCTCGAGGGCAAGAAGAAAGAAAGTTCTAAAATTAACAAGAGGTTACTTTGGAGCACGTAAAAATGTATGGACCGTTGCCAAGAATACTTGGGAAAAAGGTTTGCTCTATGCGTTCCGTGACCGTCGTAACAAGAAAAGAAACTTCCGTGCATTGTGGATTCAACGTATCAACGCTGCCGCTCGTCTGGAAGGTATGTCTTACTCAAAATTGATGGGCAACTTGCACAAAGCAGGTATCGAAATCAATCGTAAAGTTTTAGCTGATTTAGCTGTCAACAACCCAGAAGCTTTCAAAGCTGTGGTTGAAAAGGTAAAATAAAGACAGCTCGAACATAAGCTCTAAAAAAAGAGTATCGCTTCTATTTGAGGCGGTACTCTTTTGTTTTTATCTAATTCTATGCTAATCAACATAAAAGCCTTTTAATTTCGTTGATAGAGCACTATCCGACCGCTAAAAAAGTTGTAAATTACAATAAAAAAGAGAGAAAAGATTTGCTTATATAAAATATAAGGTATATATTTGTAGTGAAAAGAAATCAGGTTGCACTGGTTGGATCGGGAAACTCATCAATTATATCGAAATACCGAGACAAGCTTTTGCTACCAATGGCGGGCCACATTAACCCTTCGGGGGGAACTTTAAGTCGGTGGATTACAAAGGTGGCGGGCACTCAAATCATGTCATTCGGAGTTTCATCACATCATCGGTGCAACCTTTCTTCTTTTCTTTCTCTAAATCACATCATTAGACTTACTTATGATTTTGTTATTCATTAGATTGATAAGGCTTATGATGTATTGTATTATTGATGACAAAACGCTAAGAAAAATATAGAACATATTAAATTATAACTAAAGAAAAATACTACCCCATGGAGATTAAACAGTATCTGCTGTATGCCGCTCTTTCACCTATGGCATGCATTTTGGCTTCTGCAGGAACTAAAAGTGGAAAACCAAAAATTAATTCAAATGATCGAAAACCTAACGTAATTATTATCTATGCTGACGATTTGGGATATGGTGATTTACAATGCTTTGGTGGTAAAAACGCTAAAACTCCTAATGTAAATAAACTTGCCGATAACGGCATACGTTTCACCCAAGCACATGCCGTCGCAGCAACCAGTACTCCTTCACGCTACTCATTGCTCACCGGCGAATATTCCTGGCGACGCAAAGGAACAGATATCGCTGCCGGTAATGCTGGTATGATCATTCGTCCCGAGCGTTATACTATGGCTGATATGTTTAAAAACTGTGGTTATTCAACAGCGGCTTTTGGTAAATGGCATTTAGGATTGGGCGATAAAGATGGTGAACAAGACTGGAATGCTCCGCTTCCTATGGGACTTGCTGATATAGGTTTCGACTATTCATATATAATGGCTGCTACTGCCGACCGTGTGCCTTGTGTCTTTCTAGAAAATGGCAAGGTGGTAAACTATGATGAAAGTGCTCCTATCTATGTAGATTACAATAAACCGTTCAAAGGGGAACCTTTGGGGAAAGACCATCCCGAACTACTTTATAATATGAAAGCTAGTCATGGTCATGATATGGCTATTGTCAATGGAATAGGCCGTATCGGTTATATGAAAGGTGGCGGAAAAGCATTGTGGAAAGACGAAAATATTGCAGATTCTATCACCATTCATGCAGTCAACTATATTAAACAGCACAAAGATGAACCATTCTTCATGTATTTTGCTACCAACGATGTTCATGTGCCACGCTTCCCGAATCAAAGATTTAGAGGACAGAGTGGAATGGGAGTACGTGGAGATGCTATCGTTCAGTTCGACTGGTGTGTAGGTCAGCTGATGCAGACACTAGAGAAACTCGGAATAGCAGACAATACATTAATTATATTATCAAGTGATAATGGTCCTGTAGTAGATGATGGTTATCAAGACCGTGCAGAAGAACTTCTCAATGGACATAGTCCGGCTGGTCCACTTCGTGGCAATAAATATAGTGCATTCGAAGGTGGAACACGTATTCCGCTTATCGTGAGCTGGCCGAAACAAATCAAGAAAGCGGCAGTTTCGGATGCTTTAGTTTCTCAGATCGACCTTTTTGCATCTCTTGGCTCAGTGATTGGTGCCAAAACACCGATAGGCACTGCTCCTGATAGTGAAAACAATATTGATACCTGGCTTGGAAAGAATCAGAACGACCGTAAATATGTGATTGAACAAGCGGTTAATCATGCTCTGTCTGTTAGAACCAAAGAATGGAAGTATATCGAACCGAGTGATGGAACATCGTTTATGAAAGAAACTAAGATTGAAACAGGCTTTGCTCAAATGCCACAACTCTATAATGTTTTGCAAGATGTACATGAACAGAGCAATGTTGCTGCTCAACATCCTGAGATTCTATTTCAATTGCAAAATGATTTGAGGCAAGAAAGAAAAAAATAAATAGCTTACATCTCTTTAGATGTAGAGTGATAATAAGTTCCGGATTGATTATAAATCGATTCGGAACTTTAAGTATCATGATTTAGCAAAAAACTATTATATCAAAAAGCGAAATATTATTATCTTTGCACAAAGTGCAAAATAATTCAGCATAGCTGGACTAAAACTTATTGATATCATGCAGCACAATAATTCAATTAAGAAAGTACTCGCTTTAGCATTAATCCTGCTATTAGGAAGTACCTATTTATTAGCGCAACCTATGGTGAAGACTATTAACAGTGGATGGAAATTTCGTCAAGCTCGTTCCAATAATTGGTATTCGGCAACGGTACCCGGAACGGTTCATACCGACTTGTTTGCTAACAAACTGATAGAAGATCCTTTCTATCGGCTCAATGAGCGTGGCTTGCAATGGATAGATAAAGAGGATTGGATATACGAAACCAAGTTCTCTCTATCTCCCGATATGCTGAAACAAGAGAATATTGATTTCGTCTTTAATGGACTCGATACGTATGCAGATGTTTATCTCAACGACAGTTTGGTGCTCAAGGCAGATAATATGTTTCGCACATGGAGAGTACAAGCCAAGAAATTTATCCAACAAGGAGAAAATGTGCTCCGTGTTTATTTCAATTCGCCAATCAAAGTTGATGTCCCAAAATGGGATGCTCTGCCTTATCATTATGAGGCTTCCAACGATCAATCAGAGAATGGTGGACTGTTCAATAAGAAAGTCAGTGTGTTTGCTCGAAAGGCAGGCTATCATTATGGATGGGACTGGGGACCACGTTTGGTCACTTCGGGTATATGGCGGCCTATCACCGTCGAGGCCTGGTCTGCCAGTCGTATCGACAATGTATTTATCAATCAGAAAGAGGTGACAGCCAAGAAAGCTGTTATAGATGGAGTGGTGAACATCAATGCTGCCGATGCCGGTAAGGTTACTGTCGCTATTACTGATGCCGTAACAGGGAAAACTTATGGCATGCAGAATGTAACCCTTGTCAAAGGCAGTAATAAGGTACATATCAATTTTGCTATCAATAGCCCCAAACTTTGGTGGAGCAATGGACTGGGCGAACCTTATATATATCAGTTCAAAGCTAATCTGACCTCTAAAGGGAAGCTGATTGATTCACATATTATTTCTACCGGCATTCGTTCGTTGAAAATTATCAATAAGCCCGATAAAGACGGACATACATTCTATGTTGAACTCAATGGCCGACCGGTCTTTATGAAGGGTGCAGATTATATTCCTCTTGATAATTTCTTGCCGAGAGTGACCCTAGAGAAATATGCCAAACTGATAAAAGATGCCAAAGATTCGAACTTCAATATGCTGAGAGTTTGGGGAGGTGGCGTTTATGAGGATGATTCTTTCTACGAACTATGCGATAAGAATGGTATTCTTATCTGGCAAGACTTTATGTTTGCTTGCAGTTTGTATCCTGCCGAAGGCGAGCTGCTGGAGAATATCCGCCGAGAAGCTATTGATAATGTAGTGCGACTTCGCAATCATCCTTGTATGGCCTTGTGGTGTGGCAATAATGAATGTAACGATGCTTGGTATGGATGGGGTTGGAAAAAACGTTATGAAAAACAGAATCCTGAGTATGCTCGGATTATTCGTCAACAGTATGAGGATGTATATAATAAGGTATTGCCCGAAGTTGTCAAAGAGTATGCTCCCGAAACCTTCTACTGGCCTTCTTCGCCATTTGCCAGCAATGATGGCCTGAGCAATGACCATGACGGCGACCGTCATTATTGGAATATATGGCATGGCAAAAGACCCATCGAAGATTATAATATTGAACGTAGTCGTTTCTTCAGTGAATATGGCTTTCAATCGTTCCCCGATTACGAATCAGTGCTTCGTTATGCTCCCGAAGACAGAGACCATGATATCTATTCGGATGTGATGATGGCTCATCAACGTGGCGGTGATCATGCTAATGGTTTGATCAATACTTATCTTTTGAGTGAATATCGTAAACCTAAAGACTTTGAATCATTCCTTTATATGAATCAAGTGCTGCAAGGTGATGCTATTAAGACTGCTGTAGAATCCCATCGCCGTCAGATGCCCTACTGTATGGGCACTCTCTTTTGGCAGATTGATGATTGCTGGCCTGTGGCATCATGGTCGAGTATCGATTATTATGGAAGATGGAAGGCACAACAATATTATTGTAAGAAAGCTTATCGAGATTTGTTGATATCACCGTTGCTTGATGGCAATCAACTAAATATAAGTATCGTGTCCGACCGAACAGATGCTTGCAAAGCAACGTTGGAAGTTAGACTTATCAATATGCAGGGCAAGCTGATAGGGGAAGATAGTCAGGCTGTAGTTATAGAGCCCAATAACAGCAAGGTATATCTATCGCTCGATGTCGACAAGATGCTTAATGGAACACCTCGCAACGAAGTTGTTGTGGTAGCTCGATTGAAGGGAACGAAAGATGATTATTGCAATCATTATTTCTTAGTGAAACAGAAAGATATGAATTATCCAAAGGCGATAATTGTTCATACCATTCAGTCTATCGACAGTGGCTATCGACTTTCACTTCAGTCGGATGCTTTTGCAAGGGCAGCCTATATCTCTACAGGAGATGCCGAAGCGACCTTTAGTGATAATTTTATGGATATTACTCCCAACGAAAAAATAACAGTGGATATCAAAACAAAAATGCCGATAGACACATTGCGAAAGAATCTTAAGATTATATCGTTGAACGATGCCTATTGATTTGATTAAGGTCTTCTATCGGTAGGATGTACCGAAGCGATTATCTCATAATCACTTCGGTAGCACCAAATCCGTATTCTTGGAATGAAGCATCTTGCCAATGGCAAGAGTTGTTATATTTGGTCTTCAATTCTTTGAGTATTGCATTGCGAAGTACACCGTTGCCTTTGCCATGAATGAAAACGATATGTTGGCCATGCTTGCCTTCATATAGCTTCATCTCTTCGCGAAATTTATCCAGCTGTATGTTTAGCATTTCGCCATTGCTCAAGCCTGCTGTGGTATCGAGTAGTTCGCCGATATGTAGGTCGATGACGGGCTTCTCTTCTTTATTCTTATGCTTAGGCTGATTGATACGTGCCGGCTGTTGTTCGTCAATATGCTTTTTGCGCATCATCTCTTTTTGCAGATTGTCGGCATCTATCCTGTATTGTTTGTAGGGCACGTTGTTCTTGACGATATCATAGACCATAGCGGGCTCTTCAAAGAAGTCTGAATCGCCGAAACAGTGCATCTTATAGAATTTCACTGTGTCGAGATGGATGGTAACATCTGTTGCAGCATGCAGTTCGAAAGATTTATCTTTCTTGTAAGCAGTAAACTGGATGCAGATATGTTCCAACTCGTTAAGGTCGCTTTGCATAAAGCTTTCCAACCACCCCTTCATGTTGGGAGCTATTTCGCCTTTGGCACGAACCTTCCAAGCGTTGTTCTCGCCACTTAGATATAGGTACTCCAAATAATAGTTGCTGTCGTTCACCAAATAGGTATTGAAGGTGGTCGCATTAATCATCTTCACATCTTCAGGAACGTAAGCTAGGTAGACGTTGAGAACGTCGCCACCTTTCAATTCTACTGCTGGTGCTTCAAATTCAATATCTTCTTCGTCTTCATCGGATGATGACGTTTGAACTTTATTCTGTTTTGATTTTTGTGGCACATCTTCTTTTTGCTTGGGCTGAATATGTTCGATGTTGTAGTCGTCGGTATCGATTACTACTATTTCGCGTCGTGTTACCGGAATATCGAAACCATCGGCATCTTCTACCAAAACGATGTCTTTACCTTGAAATCCTGTTATTTTACCGCCTCCAACTTCGCTTAGAAAGCGCACTTTATCACCTATTTTCATCTCTTCTTTCTTTTTTATTCGAATATGTCGGCAAATATCCGTAATTTTGCCGAATAAAGAAAGAAAAAGATGAAAGAAAATCCCAAGCACATTCATATTAGTGATTTTGATTATGAACTTCCCGATGAGCGTATCGCCAAGTTTCCCCTTCCACAACGCGACCATTCTAAGCTTTTGCTCTATAAACACGGCGAAGTAAGTGACGATATATTTACTTCTTTGCCCAACTATATCGATTCGGGAGAGTTGATGATATTCAATAATACGAAAGTTATTCAAGCTCGATTGCATTTCCGCAAAGAGACCGGTGCACTTATCGAAGTGTTCTGCTTGGAGCCGGTAGCACCTGCCGACTATGCTCTCAACTTTCAACAGACATCTCATTCGGGCTGGCTTTGCCTGGTGGGCAATTTGAAGAAATGGAAAGAAGGAACACTAAAGCGCGAACTGACTGTGAAGGGACTGCCTGTTACCCTCTGTGCTACTCGAGGTGAATGTAGGGGTACAAGCCACTATGTAGAGTTCTCTTGGAATAATCCGAATGTGACATTTGCCGATATTCTTGAAATCTTCGGTGAACTTCCAATTCCTCCTTATTTGAATAGAGAGACTGAGGAAAGCGATAAGGTGAACTATCAGACTGTTTATTCCAAGATAAAGGGTTCTGTTGCCGCTCCTACAGCAGGATTGCATTTCACAGAAAATGTGCTTGAACAGTTGAAACAAAAAGGGGTGGAGCTAGAAGAACTGACATTGCACGTCGGTGCCGGTACTTTCAAACCGGTGAAGAGTGAGGAGATAGAAGGCCATGAGATGCATACCGAGTGGATATCAGTGTCAAGACATACTTTGGAGAGAATCATCGCCCATGGCGGTGGAGTAGTGGCAGTAGGTACGACCTCGGTGCGAACTCTCGAGACACTATATTATATAGGTATTATTCTTCAAGATAATCCAGATGCCAGCGAGGAAGATTTGTATATCAAACAGTGGTTCCCGTATTCGATTGGCGAAGATAAGGAACTGCCCTCAGTGAAGGCTTTGCAAAATATTGTCGACTATATGGACAAGCATAGTTTGGAGGTACTACATTCTTGTACTCAGATTATTATTGCTCCGGGCTACAACTATCATATCGTAAAGAAGATGATTACCAACTTTCATCAGCCCAAGAGCACGTTGTTGCTACTTGTTTCGGCTTTTGTAAAAGGCGATTGGCACAAGATTTACCGTTATGCGTTAGGTCATGGCTTCCGCTTCTTGAGCTACGGCGATTCGTCGTTACTGATTCCCTAGCTAAGTGCTATATATAATAAGGTGTAAAAGATGAAAGATAACGAAAAAGAAATGCTGCCCGTCATCAATGAAGAGGGACAGATTATAAGTGCCGCCTCCCGTGGCGAATGTCATAGCGGCAGTATGTTGTTGCATCCGGTAGTTCATCTGCATGTGTTCAATTCGAAAGGCGAACTCTATCTTCAACTTCGTCCCGAATGGAAAGACATTCAGCCTGGCAAATGGGATACCGCTGTAGGCGGACATGTCGACCTGGGTGAGAACATCGAACAGGCATTGAAACGTGAGGTCAGAGAAGAGCTAGGCATCACCGATTTCCAACCGACTGCCGTTACTCATTATGTGTTTCAATCGGCTAGAGAAAAAGAAATGGTATATGTGAACCGTACCGTTTATGATGGCAAGATATCACCAAGTGAAGAGTTGGCGGGAGGCCGATTCTGGAGTATAGAAGAAATTAAGGATAATATGGGTAAAGGCATTTTTACGCCTAATTTTGAAAGTGAAGCAATAAAAATTGATTTGTTGAAATAGT
>DAIUBN010000059.1:0-15082 GCA_036846645.1 Bacteroidaceae bacterium
CATTACGGCGATGTGGTACAAAAAAACTATATTTGTGATAGAAATAACATGGAAAGAACAGATGACGCACAGTATTTTCTGGATTTGATACAACGCTCCAAACGTGGCAGATTCAAGATATATATCGGCATGATAGCCGGTGTGGGAAAAACTTGTCGTATGCTGCACGATGCTAAAGAATTATTGCGCAACGGCATTGACGTACAGATAGGATTTGTCGAGACTCACGGCAGAGCAGACACCGAACGCTTACTGAAAGGTATTCCGGTGATACCCTGCAAAAAAGTGTTCTATAAGGGCAAGGAACTCGAAGAGATGGATATGGAGACGATACTCCAGTTGCATCCCGAACTGGTCATTGTAGACGAGCTGGCTCATACCAATGTGGAAGGCAGCCATAACGAGAAACGCTGGCAAGATGTGCTAGAACTACTCGAAGCCGGTATCAACGTACTCTCGGCAGTGAACATACAGCACATCGAGAGTCTGAACGAAGATGTGAAAAATATTGTAGGTATCGAAGTGAGCGAACGCATTCCCGACAGTGTGCTGAAAGAGGCCGACGAGGTGGTAAATATCGACCTGACAGCCGACGAACTGATAGCACGCCTCAAAGGTGGCAAGATATATGCCCCCGACAAGATAGAAAATGCGCTGACTCATTTCTTTACGTCAGAACATATATTACAGCTCAGAGAATTGGCGCTCAAAGAAGTGGCTTTGCGCGTGTCGAAGAAAGTAGAAAACGAAATCAATGTACATGCTCCCACTGTCCAGAAACATTTCTTAGGATGTATAGGCACCGACGAGAAGCGTGCCCGACACCTTATTCGCAAAGTGGCTCGGCTAGCGGCCGGAGCAAATGCCAAATTCTCTGTGCTTTATGTACGCACTCCGCAAGAGCGAAACGACAAAATCAGTCTGGCGGCTCAACGGCACCTCATCAACAACTTTATGCTTGCCATCGACCTGGGGGCAGAAGTGATACAACATGAGGCATCGAATATTATCGATGGTATTGTAGAAATCTGCACGAAGTATAGGGTGAGTTCGGTGTGCATCGGCAAGCCGCAGCTCAGACTCACCAACATCATCTTCGCTGCTTTCCGCTATCGCTATCTGTTCAATGCCCTGTCCAAATCGAATATCGACCTTATAATATTGTCATAGTATGATGAAAACAAAGAATAAAATAGCACTCTCTATCGGCATATTGCTGGTGGTGATCGTCAGTCTGGGGTTCTTTGCCTCGCACTCCACCCAAGTGATGAAGATGAACACCGAGAATATCTTGAAAGATAACTATAACTCGGTGGACTATGCCCAGAAGATGATTCTGGCGGTGAATTTGCTCGATAAAGATTCTTTGTCGGCCACTCGGATGTTCATGAAGAACTTGAATTTGCAAGAGAAGAACGTCACCGAACGAGAGGAGAAGATAACGACCAAGAGATTGGAAGCCGACTATAAGCAGTATCTTGCCCATCCCGACAAAGATCATAAACTTCGCATCGTGGAGACCACCAACCACCTTATCAAACTGAATACCGATGCCATCTGCATGAAGTCGGGCACGGCAGTTACCAATGCCCGCAATGCGTTGATATGGACTATTATTCTTTCTATAGCTAGCACCATGATTGCTATCTTCATGCTGATGAAGTTCCCGAAGATGCTCACCTCGCCCATTAAAGAACTGCTTGGCGGTATTGTGGAAATATCGAACCACAACTACGACAAGCGGCTCAACTTCGGTCCGCAGTCCGAATTTGGCGAGGTGGCGACATCTTTCAATAATATGGCCAAAGAGCTGTCGCAGTTCCAACAGAGCAGTATGGCACGTATCATCTCGACCAAACAATATCTCGAGACAGTTATCAACGCCATCGAAGAACCCATCTTAGGACTTGATAATGAGAAGCAGATACTTTTTGCCAATCATGCACTGACACAGATTATCAATCTGCCCGCCGAAGGAGTTGTGCAAAAGTCGGCCCTCGACATCGCCTTGTCCAACGACCTGCTGCGCCGACTCATCCGCGGATTGGAGAACGAGAAAAAAGAAGACCGCACACCGTTGAAAATCTACTCCGACAATAAGGAATGCTATTTCGATGTGCACTATCTGCAGCTGCCACAAGATTCGGGCACCGTTATCATGCTCTCGGACGTCACCAAGTTCAAAATGCTCGACAATGCCAAGACCAATTTCATTTCCGTAATCTCTCATGAGTTGAAAACCCCTATAGCAGCCATCATGATGAGTTTGAAACTATTGGAAGACAAGCGGGTGGGAGAGATGAACGACGAACAGAAAGCGCTGGCACAAGGAATGCAGGACAATAGCGAACGGCTGCTCAATATTACCGGCGAACTACTTAAAATGACTCAGGTAGAAACGGGATCACTACATCTGAGTCCGAAGATAACCAAACCGATAGAACTGATAGACTACGCCATCAATGCTACCAGGGTATTGGCAGAACGATTTAAGTGCAACATCGAAGTAGAATATCCCGAAGAGAAGATGCCGAAACTCTTTGTAGACAGTGAGAAGATAGCCTGGGTAGTGACCAATCTGCTCTCGAATGCCATACACTACTCGCCCGAAAATGCAAGAATCATTATCGGAGCTAAACATGTAGGCGAAACAGTAGAAATATATGTGAGAGACTTTGGCAAAGGCATTGACCCACGCTATCATCAAACCATCTTCGAACGCTACTTCAGAGTGCCGGGAACCAAAGTGCAAGGTAGCGGATTGGGACTGGCCATATCGAAAGACTTTGTGGAAGCCCATAGCGGGACCATCAGAGTGGATAGTGAAATAGGGCATGGCAGTTGCTTCACCATCTCGTTCAACGTGTCGTGAGACAAATTGCGGTGCTTTGTTAATCATCAATTAGAAATAACTTCGTTACACCTTTGTAATCCGATTGAAATGTAGGCGCAATACTTTTGTAACGGAAACTAATTGATGTTGTTATGAGAAAATGGCGCAAATACCTGCTCTTCGGAATCTGTTGCGGATTTCCATTGGCGGTACAAGCTGAAGCAGATAGTGCGAATAGTGTGAAGCCGGCTTATCTGCCCGAAATTCATGGTACGATACGTGCCAAGTACGAATACCAGCCACAAATATCGGCAGGAAGGTTTGAAGTGCGCAATGCACGGTTCTGTCTGGAAGGGCGTATATTGCCTTTCGTGAGTTATAAAGCCGAGATAGACTTGTCGGACGAAGGAAGTATCAAGATGCTCGATGCCTACGGACGATATAGTGCGATGAAGAATGGGTGTTTCACTATTGGTCAGATGAGGGTGCCTTTCACTATTGACGCCCATCGTTCGCCCCATCAGCAGTATTTTGCCAACCGTTCGTTTATTGCCAAACAAGTAGGCAACATCCGTGATGTGGGAGCTACCATATTATATAGTTGGAATGCACCGTTCCCGATAACGATAGAAGGTGGACTCTTCAATGGTTCGGGACTGACGAATCAGAAAGACTATTGGTCGAAAAGAGTGAACTATTCGGTCAAGGCTCAGCTCACTCCATTCAAAAACGTATGTGTAGAACTTAGTTCACAGGCTATAGAGCTGGGGCAGATTCCGGTAAATATGTACGACGGCGGTATCAACTTTAAGATAGGTGGACTGTTTGTAGAAGGTGAGTTTCTGTATAAGCACTATTCGAAAAATGCTTTTCAGAATGTGAAAGCCTTCGATGGCTTTGCTTGCTATGACATTCCGTTAAGGAAGTCAGTGTTCAAGAAAATTTCACTACTTGCCCGATACGATATGATGACCGATCATAGTAATGGTACTATCGATGATAATGGAGTGCTGAAATTGACCGATTCGGAACGACAGAGAGTGACTGCAGGTATTACCCTCAGTCTGCATAAACCGTTTATATCGGATATCCGTATCAACTACGAGAAGTACTTCTACAAATCGGGTGCTGCTATCAAAACATCAGAGAAAGATAAGTTTGTGATAGAGTTTATGACTCGTTTCTGAGAGCAGTTTGATTTTCGGGTGGTATTGCCAACAGCTCGTGGAGTTTGACTATCTGAAGAGACTGTGTAATGTCGTTACTTTGCCATATCAAAATTAACGATCAGATATAAGCATAATTTTAATATTGCTGATGGCACCAATGATATCGGTTGCTTCAGCTCAAACAACAACGGCAATGAAAAGTAACGAAAATCAACAGCTCGAACTAGAGAGAGAACAACTTTGTTCTTACAAAAGTCATTTCGGTGTAAAAGAAACGGTGCAGAGGATTGAAGCTCATCTGCAAGAGATGAATGTACCAATTTTTGCAAAGTACGATCACAAAGACAATGCAGAAGGTGTGGGGCTGTCGCTAGAGCCAACAGAAGTCATAGTATTCGGAGCACCAAAAGTAGGAACTCTATTGATGAAAGAAAATCAGAGAATCGCAATAGAGCTACCATTGCGAATGGCTGTGTGGCAAGATGCTGACGGTAGTATATGGATTGACTTTCCAAAGATGAAGACATTGGCTGCACGCTATGGACTGGAGAATCATCCTGTTGTAGAGAAGATGCAGCAGATGCTGGAGCAACTTGCCGTTCGAGCCGGAAGCTGAACGGACATAAAAAAGAGATGAACCTATTCGATTCATCTCTATAATAAGTTTATTCTATTCGAAATGTTATTTCATGCGGAATAAAACCCAAGCACCTTGGAAATCCTTACGGCTAGGATATTTGGCTTTGAAAGCGTCGCGACCTTGAACGGCTGATTGATAATCGGTATAAGAAGCAGCAATAACACGATACATTGCATTCTCGCTATTGAAAGCGATAGCTGCTTTGTAGCCTTGCTGAGTCAGATAATCTTTCAAACCTTCTGCATTGGCTTTCAAACCAAAGCTGCCGGCAACAACATTGTAATCATTGATAGCGTCGCCCGAAACAACAGTTACTTTTTCTTGTTTAACATTGGCAGGAGTTTCAGCTTGAGCCGGTTGTGATTGCTCTACAGCAACAGGAGCTGTGGCGCCACTAACAGGAGCTTCGGCTTTCTTTTGCTCTTGTTTAGCCTTTTCATAAGCTTTCTTATAAGCACTTTCGCTAGAACGGCAAGATGAGAATGCTATCAACAAAGAAGCACACATTCCAAATACTAGTAATTTCTTCATATCAAAGTTATGTTAATTATTAAATTGTTCTTTCTGGTTTATCAATACCAATGACAAAAATAACGCATTTTTTATTAGGTATCAAAGTATATTATGAAAATTAAGTAAAAAAGTGAATATTTTTAGGCTATCGGGCCATATTTGATACACAATAATTGTTACATTTGTCGAAAATACAAAGACTATGCGAAGATTTTTATGGAGCTGCCTGTCATTATTTATATGTTGCAGCATTTCTGTTTGTGCCCAGGGTTATAAGAATCCTGTGATCTCCGGTTTCCACCCCGACCCCAGTGTATGCAGGGTGGGCGATGATTATTATCTGGTGACGAGTAGTTTCGCCTACTTCCCCGGTGTTCCACTTTTTCATAGCAAGGACTTGATACATTGGGAGCAGATAGGGCATTGCCTGACGCGTCCGTCGCAACTCAAACTGGGTAATTGCTGGCTTTCGGGAGGAATCTATGCACCAACCATCAGATACAATAATGGAACATTCTACATGATAACGACGAATGTATCGGATAAAGGCAACTTCATTGTTCGCACTCAGAATCCGGCAGGCGAATGGTCGGACCCCGTATGGCTGAAGCAGCAAGGCATAGATCCTTCACTCTATTTCGAAGACGGCAAGTGCTATATGACTTCCAATCCCGACAATACCATCTATTTGTGCGAAATCAATCCCGATACCGGCGAACAGCTTACACCGAGCAAGGCGATATGGCAGGGCACGGGTGGCAGATATCCCGAAGCTCCTCATCTCTACAAAAAGGACGGCTGGTACTATCTGCTGATTGCCGAGGGAGGAACAGAGTATGGACATAAGGTGACGATAGCTCGAAGTAGGAATATATACGGTCCGTATCTAGGCAACCCGTCGAATCCGATATTGACACATATTAATATGAATGCCCAAAGCAATCCGATTCAGGGAACTGGACATGCCGACATTGTTGAGGCTGCCGATGGTTCGTGGTGGATGGTGTGTTTAGCGTTTCGTCCACAAAGCGGATTACATCATGTTTTGGGACGCGAAACTTTCCTAGCTCCAGTGAGATGGGACGAAGGTGCCTGGCCGGTAGTGAATGGCGACGGCACCATCAATCTCGATATGAAATGTGCTACGCTGCCACAACAAGAAATGAATAAATCCACGTTCAGTACCAATTTCGGCGAGAAGAAGTTAGGATTGGAGTGGAACTATCTGCGCAATCTACAGCCCGACAATTATTCTCTATCGGCACGGAAAGGCTGGTTGCGCTTGAAAGCGACAACGGTGACACTCGACGACTCGGCATCTCCAACTTTTGTAGGACGCAGACAAGAACACATCAACTTCACCGCGACAACGAGTGTAGAACTGCAAAAGGCTGCTGCAGGAGACGAGGCAGGGCTGAGTGTCTATATGGATCCAACGGCACACTATGATTTGTTTGTGTCGCCAAGTAGTGCAAAAAACAGGCAGAAACTGATACTTCGCTATCATCTAGGGATGATGAAGCATCAGGCCAGCGAGATAGAACTGCCGACAGGGCAGGTGAATCTTCGAGTTGTAGGAAACAAAGATTGCTATTCGTTCTATTACTCGACCGATGGAAAGCAATATCTGCTCCTTGACCGTATCAATACATGGTATCTGAGTTCGGAGACCAATGGCGGCTTTACCGGTGTATATCTAGGAATGTATGCCCAGACGTGGTCGAAGTCGACAAAGGCAATGGCCGATTTCGATATTTTTGATTATCAGCCCGGAAAAGAATAAAAAAGATAAAAGCGTCATTTCTACGAGTAATTAATACCAATAGAACTTGCAATTGATAAAAGAAAACCCTATTTTTGTTTAGTGATAAATATGTCACAGTGATACTTTTGATTTACTAACATTTTAAATTTATATGAGTATGAAAGGTATTAACACATTGGTAGCCCTATTGGGTGGAGCAGCTATTGGAGCTGCACTGGGTATTTTGTTTGCTCCCGACAAAGGAGAAGACACACGTGAGAAAATTAAAGATGCGCTCGAAAAGAAAGGCGTCAAACTAAGTAAGAAAGATATGAAAGCCCTCGTTGACGATATTGTATCCCGTATTAAGGGAAAAGAAAAAGTTTATGTAGACGAAGAGGCTGAAACTGCTGAGGCTGAATAAGGATAAAAGGTATGCCGTTGTCCACTAAAGATCATAGTATAGAGAGTTTCGAACAACTGTTCGAACAGGTGAAACAATATCTGAAGCTTCAGAAGGAATATTCACTCATCAAGCTGACAAGTAAATTGTCGGTATTGCTGTCGACCTCCCTTCTGGTCATTGTCTTCTTGATATTGGGCATGGCTGCTTTGTTCTATTTGCTTCTGGCATTAGCATACGCATTCGAACCTTTGGTGGGAAGTTTGGGCTGGAGCTATACAATTATCGGTTGTATCGCCTTATTGCTCCTGTTACTGATTGCAGCATTCCGTCAGAAGTTGATTGTCGCACCGACAGTGAATTTCCTTGCGCATCTGCTTCTCGATGAAGATGACGACGAAAAGAAGGAGGAGAATAAGAATGAAGCCGAATGATAAACGTATAACACTCCACGACTTGGAACTTCGCAGGCAGAAGGTGCTTGCCGAAATCAGGTTGCAACAACAAAAAATGGGCAAAACGTGTGGTGATACTTTTCGCCCTGTGAAGACTGCCGCTACTTTTACCGACAATTTCGCTCATACGATAAAGAGTATAGTATCTCTGTATCAAGGAGCATTGTGGGGCTTGAAAATCGTACGTTTCTTCGGTGGAGGAAAGTATAAAAAGAAAGTTTAACGGGTAGGACCGACTCGTTGCAACAAGAGCACGTCGGTCCAATGGTCTTCTATATGAAGCCAATCTTTGATGACGCCGCAATCGCTGAATCCGCAAGAGTGGAACAAGGCCAGTGACGACTGATTAGTGGTGGCAACGTGAGCATACAATTGATGGAAATGTAGGAAACGAAATGCATAGTCGCAAAGCAATGACAATGCTTCGTTTCCTATATTTTTGTTTCTATACTCTTTCAAAACAGCAATGCCTACCGCACCACGGGAGTGTTGCATGGAAAAGTCGGTGATATCTACTGTGCCGATGGCTTTGCCTGTCTCTTTGTGCTCGACGATGAGGCGCAGCTGACGGTCGGAATAGACGTCGTATTGAGTGTCGGCGATATATTGTTTCAATACATATTTGGAGTAGGGCACATTGAAACAGCTCACGTCCCATAGTTCGGGATCGTTCTCTATGCGATACAGAAAATCCAAGTCTTCGGGCTCTAATGCCCTCAACTTGATTTGTTCTCCTTCAAAAAAACTAACCTTCACTTCTTTTCTTCTTTATCGGTAGATATTAAATGTAGTTCTTCTCGTAGTCTTCTGTCGCTAGGAATGCAGAAAAGCGATAGAGCCAATGCTATGGATGCGCAAAACAGGCAAGTAGTGCTGGCAATGAGATAGTAGGCAATGAGATTGAATACCGAAACAAGTCCCAGCAATCCGATGCGGATGATATTGATTTTGGCATACTTCTTCAAAGCGTCGGGGAACGATAACTTATCTACTTTCTTCTCCATGGTCCATTGAAAGAGTTTCAAGGCGATAGGAACCAGGCAGCAAGCCAGCAGGATGCCTACAAATTGATATCCATAGACAAATGATGCATTGTCGACAAAAGCACCTCCATTGGGGATGATATCGAACTCTCCGGCTGCAACAATGAGTATAGGCAATGCCCAAAACACGATGTAGCACTTATTGAGTTTCTTGTTGACTTTCTGTATTTGTTCTTCCATAATTATTTGGTTGTTATTTTCCGGTGAAAGGAACGCGATTCACGATGCTGCGTCCCAAAGTAAGTTCGTCTGTATAAATCAGTTCGTCGCCCACGGCCACGCCCTTGGCAATAACCGTTATCTTGACTCCTAGTTTCTCTAGCTGACGATAGATATAGAAATTGGTAGTCTCGCCTTCCATTGTGGTGCTCAGAGCCAGAATCACTTCTCGAATCTCATTTTCTTTAACACGCTCTACCAAACTAGCAATCTGGAGGTCGCTCGGACCAATACCATCCATCGGAGAGATGACTCCGCCCAGTACGTGATAGAGCCCGTTAAACTGCAGTGTGTCTTCTATGGCCATCACATCTCTGATGTTCTCGACTACACAGACTGTAGAAGCATCTCTTCGCGGATTGGAACAGATGCGGCACACGTCGGTATCGGAAATGTTGTGGCACACCTTGCAATATTTCACTTCTCTCTTCAGTTTCAGCATAGCATTGGCGAACGACTCTACCGATTCTTCGTCTTGCTTAAGCAGATGAAGTACCAGTCGGAGCGCTGTCTTACTTCCTATACCAGGAAGTTTGGCAAATTCGTCTATCGCATGCTGCAGCAGTGCTGAGGGGTATTGAGATTGCATGGTGAAAGGAAAGGTTTGAGGTAAAAAACGAAATTATTCTGCTTCTTGATTCTGATTCGTATCTTGCTTTGTCTCTTCTTTCTGCGGCTTATGACGAGTGAATAAGAACCAGTTGTTCAGTTCGGAAGCTGCGTAGACCAGACAAGCAATACCAATAACCATTAATATAGTGTTGCGCACTGTGCCTGGATTGAGCAAAGAATAAAGACCTGCACCAAAGATAAGAAGTGGAACAATATAGAAGGCAAAGTGTACTTTCTTCTGTTTGCGGGCTACTGCCAATACATATATTTGTTGCAGACCACCGATAATAAGTATGACACTGAGAACGATGACAAGCAAGTCGGCAAAGAATGTAGGCGAGATGATGAACCACAATCCTAGAAGTATGCTACCCAAACCTTCGATTGGAAATCTTTTAGAAGAAACAACAGCTTCCCCTTCTTGGGGAGAAGCTGTTGAATTGTTATTTTTGCCAGCAAAATAGCCGGTCAAGACAATTATTCCTGGTACAAGAAACAATACGCCGATTGTCATAACGATGTATCGAGTAGAATCTTCGGGGGCACAAACCAGTACCAACCCGATTATTAATGCGAAAATCGCTCTAATGAATGAATAATTAATCTTCATGGCTTATATTTGCTTTTTTAGAACCAACGTACATAGCAGAAATCCTGGCGATGAGGCAGGTCGGCATTCTTCGGGAACATACGGAATGCTATCTTGTAGCAACCGGCGTCGTGAAGAGAAGTGGTCAATGTGAAAGTGAACTTGTCACCATCGCGTTTGACAACTTTGAACGGACATGTCTGTGCAATGTGCATCTCGCCATTGGCATCTGTTGTTGTTGCTACCAATTCGATACCGATAGCATCGTTCAGACCTTTCTCGTCTAGTACGATTTCTATATCATATTTCTTGCCGCTCTCTGCATTTTCGAGCAGTGATTTGTCGAAATTCATTGAGGTGATTTCTATGCTGTCCCATTTAGAAACAACTTCGCTCTTCCATGCTGCTATCTCTTTTGCTTTGGCAAAATCGTTATCAGCTAATAAGTGGAAGCGTTTAGCCTCTTTGGTGTAGAACTTGCTATAGTAATCGTCCAACTGACGTTTCATTGTATAGTGAGGAGCAATCTTGGCGATAGAGTTCTTAATGACCTGAACCCAACCGGTAGAATAACCGTCTTTGTTGTGAGCATAGAAGAGCGGAACAATCTGATTCTCGAGTGTGCTATAAATAGTAGCTGCATCGAGTTGATCTTGATGATCCTGATTCTGATAAGTACGCTTTTCTGTCAATGCCCAGCCTGCACCTTCGCGATAGCCTTCGAGCCACCAGCCGTCGAGTACAGAGAAGTTGACAACACCGTTCATCAAAGCTTTTTCGCCTGATGTACCAGATGCCTCGAGAGGACGGGTAGGTGTATTCAACCAGATATCAACACCCGATACAAGACGACGGGCAAGTTGCATATCGTAGTTCTCCAAGAAAATAATCTTGCCCAAGAATTCGGGACGGCGAGAGATATCAACAATCTTCTTGATAAGTCCCTGGCCAGCACCATCTGCAGGGTGAGCCTTACCTGTATAGATGAACTGAACTGGATGACGGGGATCGTTGACAATCTTAGCTAGACGGTCCAAATCCATGAACAACAGGTGGGCACGTTTGTATGTAGCAAAACGACGTCCGAAACCGATGAGCAATGCATTCGGGTTGATCTTATCCAAGATAGAGAAGATACGAGAAGGATCACCTTGATTCTTCAACCAGTTGTCGCGGAACTGCTGGCGAATATAATCTACCAACTTACGTTTAAGAGCCATACGGGTATTCCAGATTTCGGCATCTGAAACCTTATATATAGCTTCCCAAATTTTTTCGTTAGAGAGGTCGTACATAAAGTTCTCATCGAAATGAGCAGCATAGAGTTTCTTCCATTCTGTTGCACTCCAAGTAGAGAAGTGTACACCATTGGTGACATATCCGACATGACTTTCTTCGGGGAAATAGCCTTTCCATATATGAGAGAACATCTTTTGAGATACAGTGCCGTGCAGCTTACTTACACCATTTACTTCTTGGCAAGTGTTGCAAGCAAAAGTAGACATACAGAACTGTTCGCCTTTATCGCCTGGATTGGTACGGCCAAGGTTCATCAGGTCGTCCCAAGAGATACCCATCTTCTGAGGATAGCCACCCATATACTTGCCAAACAAGTCTTCGTTGAAATAATCGTGTCCGGCAGGCACCGGAGTGTGGACTGTATAAAGAGAAGAGGCGCGAACCAATTCGATAGCCTGTTCGTAGCTCAAACCCTGGTTGACGTAGTCGCAGATACGCTCTACATTAATTAGAGCAGCATGACCTTCGTTGCAATGGTAAATATCTTTCTTGATTCCCAATACTTTCAATGTCATCATACCACCGATACCGAGCAGAATCTCTTGTTTCAGACGGTTTTCGTTATCTCCGCCATAAAGATGGTGAGTGATAGGACGGTCGAATTCGCTGTTCTGATCGTTGTCTGTATCCATCAGATAAAGAGGAATACGTCCAACGTTGACACGCCAGATATTGGTGTGAACATGATAATTAAGGTAAGGCACATCGATAGACAATGGATTGCCATCTTTGTCCATGACGCGTTCGATAGGCAGCTGGCTGAAGTCTTGTGCTTCGTAGTTGGCTATCTGCTGACCATCCATAGACAGTGTCTGAGTGAAGTAACCATAGCGATAGAGAAGTCCGATACCACAAAGATTGACATTGCTATCGGAAGCCTCTTTCAAATAGTCGCCGGCAAGGATACCCAAGCCGCCGGAATATATTTTGAGAACATTATTCAAACCATATTCCATGCTGAAGTAAGCTACAGATGGACGCTTCTTGTCGGGTTTGGTTTCAATATATTCGCGGAATTTGGCATACACGTCATTCATTCTGCGAATGATAACTTTATCTTTCAAAAGTTGCTCTTTCTTCTCAAAACTCATCCTTTCGAGTAGTAGTACCGGATTCTTTCCAACTTCTTCCCACAAGTCGCTATCCAAATCTCTGAAAAGTTCGGTTGCTTCGTAGTTCCATGCCCACCACATGTTGTGAGCTATTTCTACGAGGTTCTCTAATTCTGGTGGAATACTTGATTTTACCATTACGGTTTTCCAATCAGGAGTATTCGAATTACTAACTCTAATTTTCATAATTACCTAATTAATAAATTATTACTTAACCATTCTTGCTTTGGCTTTATGCAAAGCAATATCATAAGCCTCAAAATAATACTTGATAAAATGTTTCCAAAGTGCTCGCTCTGCAACCAATGTCGCATTGTGGCGAATAGACTCTACTTCTTCGGGCGTCTTTTGCGAGAAGCGTAGTATGGTGTCTTTCACACCTTCCGAAACGTCGTTGTAGTTGTAGTCGGAGCGATGAAGCACCTCTACACCATCATCCAGACCATTGACCTTCTTCAGCCCTTGTACCCAGCGTCCGAATCCAGCCAAGTCGGTTGTCACGGTTGGTACATGGAAGGCAACGCTCTCCAGAGGGGTATATCCCCAAGGCTCGTAGTAGGAGGCGTAGATGCAGATATCGTTTCCGATTTCCAAGTCGTAGTAAGATTTGTTCATAATGCCGTCGCGACCATCGAGGTAGCAAGGTACAAAGATGACTTTCACCTTGTCGTTGCTGCCATTGAACAGTCCTTTGCCACGTAGCATGTTGACAACAGGATCTTGGCTCACATTGTGAAGCCAGTGTGTGATGTAAGAATCGTAGAGCGGAGTGTCGAAATGCTTTTCGTTACTTGCCAGACGTTCTTGCAAGTCGTTGCGAGGGCCGATACTCCATGCCGGTACATTGATGAATGCCAATACCGGATGTTCAAGGCTCTTGTCCTTATTGAGTAATCCTAAGGCTTCGATAAATACATCGATACCTTTGTTTTTGAATTCATATCTGCCACCTGTGCCGACAATAATCGTATCTTTAGGCATAATTGTGCCCATCAATACATCGGCAGTATGGAAAAGAGTAGCCCGAGCTTCTTTACGTTTCTGATCGAAATTCTTGCCTTTGGGCACAAAGTCGTTCTCAAAGCCATTCATCAAAACCACATCTGCAGGTTTTTCGAGCAGAGCGGTACATTCGGCATTGGTGATCTCGCTGACCGTAGTGAAACAATCACAATTTTGTGCTGTTTGTTTCTCGATAGAATGCTTCGACTGCATGTTGAGCTCTTCTGCCATCTGGTCTCCGTTATAAGATTCCAAATAATCGTATAACGGTTTCTGATTGCCGGCAATAGAACGACCGATAGAGGTGGCATGAGTAGTGAATATCGTACCAATCTCTGGAACGGCATGTTGCAGATACAGCAGTCCAAGGCCAGTCATCCACTCATGAGCCTGATAGATCACCTTGTCAGTCTCAGACATATAATATCTGTAAAAGCTTTCTGTTACTTTTGCTGCGGCATACGAAAACATAGATGCTTCATCGTAGTCACCGTAGGCATGGAGAGAATCCACTCTATAGGTGAGCCAAGCATTAGTATAAATGTCATTCTTTTGGGCAAAGAATGGCGTAAAGTCCACTAAGAATACAATCGGCTTCCCGGGAATGTTCCACCGTCCTATTCTGATGTCTAGTTTTTCTTCGTTGGCTGCTTGCTCGCGCCATGAAGCATACAAGTCTTTTTTCTCCTCAAATAGAGGGTTATCTTTTCCGCGCCATATATCCGGTCCGATAAAGAAAATATGATCTTTAAACTGCTTCTGTAGGGTGTTAGCTCTTGTTGACAATACTGTATAAATTCCGCCAACCTTATTACATACCTCCCAGCTAGCTTCGAATATATAGTCAGGAGAAATTAAATCTTTTACCATCCTATATTAACTAATTGCTACAAAGAAAAATGAAAGTCTAGTGCAGAATATAACAGACGAATCTGTCTCTGTGCCGAGACCTCACCTATCTTTGCTATTAGTTGCAAAATTACATATAAATATTTGAATAAAATAATTAAAGTAGATTTTTAACGTAAAAGGTCATTATAACGTTTGCATGAATCAACTATTTCTGATGCAATTCTATCTTTTGACCAAAAAAAAGGTATAACAGGATATTGCACCAATCGCAATATCTTGATATACCTTCAATTAATTTTGATTATTCTACTACTTTGTTTTCAAGATCCCAATTCATTATGGCGCTGATGCGTGGAATGAGTGTCATCGCAATTTTCTTATGGCCTCTATAATTAGGGTGAAATGAAGCTCCCATATCGTATTTTTCTGTGACGATATCGTTCATAGGATTGGTAATGAAAAGATATTTATCTTCTTTCATTTTCTTTAGTACTTGCGGAACACATTGATTGGCATGACCGCCTGAGTGAGCAAGAACACAGAGGATGGGAGTTGTTGCCCCGTATGCTTTGCGGATTCTCTCTACCATATTAATAT
>DAIUBN010000060.1:0-14967 GCA_036846645.1 Bacteroidaceae bacterium
CAGTTGCTCGCTTCTTTCGATCAGAAGAATTTCCGTTGGTGGGATGTTCGTTGTTCTGTCGATCATTTGAGTAATGGAGATACTCGTACGTCGGGTGTTGTCTTTGATATTCAGAATTTTAAGAACACCGAAGAAGAATTGAAGAAAGCCCGTATCTTGGCAGAGAAGGCAGAAATGAAGCAATCTTTTATAGCCAATATGAGTCACGAGATTCGTACTCTGATCAACGCGATAATGGGCTTCACTAGTCTGCTTACCGATTCTGAAAATCTTACGAAAGAAGAACGTGATGAATATATTGGCATCATCAGAAACAGCAATAAGGAGTTGTTGAACCTTATTGATGAAGTACTGTTGCTCACCGAAATAGATTCTGGCGTCTTAATGTTTAAGACAGAACCTTTCAATATCAGGGGGTTCTTGGGAAAAGTATATTCGGATTTCACTCCTAAAGTGCCTTCTAATGTTCAGTTTATTAGGATAGAAGATAATGTTGATTTGATGGTTGCGACAGATCCCAATCATTTGGCAGATGTGTTGGTTCATTTATTAGACAACGCTGTGAAATTTACAACAGAGGGTTCTATCAGATTGGGTTATCAGCATCTGATTGATAAAAAAGAGGTTGAGATTTATGTAGAAGATACCGGACATGGTATTCCCGACGATGAACTTCATCTTATCTTTTCTCGTTTCTATAAACGGGATATCTTCAAACCCGGTGTCGGATTGGGCTTGTCAGTATGCAAGACAATTGTTGAAAAATTGAATGGACGTCTTTCTGTTCGTTCTCAAATAGGAAAGGGCAGCCGTTTCTCTGTCTTTCTCCGCTGCTCTGCTATTGAAAAATAATCTATCAAATAGTAAGCTTATTAGATATTTTACTTATCTTTGTGCGCAAGATATTTAAATTTAGTTCTCATGGTGTATGGATGTATTGCAGTCTATAATTGATACTATTGATGGATATTTATGGGGATGGCCTATGATTGTTTTGTTATTGGGTACCCATGTTTATCTCACGATTCGTTTGAGATTTCCTCAACGTTATTTATTTAAGGCGATTCGCATTTCTGTGATGCGGGATAAGAATGCAACTGGTGATGTCAGTCAGTTTTCTGCTTTGGCTACAGCTTTGGCGGCTACTATAGGTACTGGTAATATTATAGGTGTTGCAACAGCTGTCTCTATGGGCGGCCCTGGTGCAGTGCTTTGGTGCTGGCTCACCGGTGTATTTGGTATATCAACAAAATATTCAGAGGCATTGCTATCTGTGAAGTATAGAGTGACAACCCCAAGAGGTAAGATGCTCGGCGGTCCGATGTATGTACTTAAACGGGGTTTGAATTGTAAGTGGGCGGCTATCCTTTTTGCTGTGTTTACTTCTATTGCCGCTTTCGGTATTGGCAACTCGGTCCAGTCTAACGCCATAGCAACACTTTGTTATGATACATTTGATCTGTCTCCCTATCTCACAGGTTCTATACTAACCATAGCGAGTACGCTGGTTCTTGTCTTTGGAGTGAAAGGTGTAGCTCGTTTTTGTGGAATATTTGTTCCGTTCATGGCTATCTTCTATGTCGTGGGTTGTATCATTATCTTGTTTCTTAATGGAGCTTATGTTTGGGCTGCCCTGAAGTTGATTTGCGTATCTGCCTTCACTCCCGATGCGGCAGGAGGAGGATTTGTAGGAAGTTCGTTCATGCTTGCTGCCCGATATGGTGTTGCAAGGGGATTGTTCAGCAATGAGAGCGGACTCGGTTCGGCACCTATTGTCGCAGCTGCAGCCCAGACCCGCAATCCGGTGAGGCAGGCATTGATTTCTTCTACCGGTACCTTTTGGGATACTGTTGTCGTTTGTGCGCTTACCGGACTGGTATTGGTCAGCAGTATTCTGGCATATCCTGATATCAACTATTCTAATGGGGCTGTGCTCACTAAGATGGCATTTGCCAAAGTTCCATATTTTGGAACGACATTGCTCACTGTGGGGCTTCTCACTTTCACTTTCTCCACGATATTGGGGTGGGAGTATTATGGCGAACGAGCTTTAGAGTATTTGGGTGGCCACAAGTATGCCCTGTACTACCGCATTGTTTATATCCTCGTCATATTCGTTGGCGCCATAATGAGTCTGAATCTTGTTTGGGGATTGTCTGACATCACAAATGCTTTGATGGCAATACCTAATATTATATCGCTGTTATTGCTTTCGGGCGTCTTGGTCAAAGAAACCCGAAAGTATTTGTGGAGTGGGCGACTGGATGACTCTTGCGATTAAGAGCCTTCTATTCTTCTTTATTTTTTGCTCATATCGTGAATATAAATATCGCGTTGGGGGAATGGCATTTCGATACCATTTTCATTGAACACGTTATATATGTTCTCTTTAATCTTAGATACTGCGGCAACTTTCGAAGCTACCGGTACCCAGATGGAGAGAATCAAATCGACACTGTTGTCTCCAAAATTGCTGAATAAGATGTTGGGATTTAGCTTCTTATTGTAACAATCTAATGTTTCCAAACGATTGAGCACCAGTTGTCTTGCTTTGTCTACATCCGTGCCGTAGGCAACTCCGACAGGAACGGTAACCATCTCGAAACCATGATTGCGAGTCAGATTCTTGAAATTCTTCTGGAACAACTGACTATTGAGGAAAGCGATGATAGAACCATCTACTGGCTCAACCAATGTAGATTGATAGTTGATGTCGGTCACTTTGCCACGTACTCCGTCGCATTCTATAATATCACCGATATGCAGACGTCCTGTCATTAAAGATATTCCGTAGAACAGGTTTTCTATGGTATCTTTCAAGGCAAAACCAATACCGGTAGACATACCTCCGATGGCGACAACCAGTCCGCTTTGATTAATATTCAGTATAAGCATCGCCACCATAATATAGAAGAGCCATATCACGATGGTCACAATATTAATACCGATAGCAGATACCTTGCGCTCTCCGTTCTTGGCCTTTTGTGCTCTGAAGAAGAAGGCTTTGCCAATATATACAATATATTTTACGAGGAAGAAGAGGGCAAGTGTGAGCGACAGCTTTTGGAAAGATATTTGTGCCACATTCTTGATATCGATAAAGTTGTAGTCGAAAATGGTGTTGCACCATTCGGTGAGCGAGAAGACGCTGGCGGCCCAATATAGACTGATCATAAAAGCATAGACTGCTACAATTGGAACAACCGCCTGACGGATGAAGTCGAAAAACCAGGTCCTGGTAATGTCTTTGTTAGTTTTGAACCGCTTCTCTTCGTACATCGAAAGCAAATCATAGACGCAAGTGATGGTCTGTATGGCAGTGAGCAGCATAATCCACCAGATCAGGATCTGTACACCTAGCAGTGTGTAACCGCTCCAAGATACAATGACCGAAGCCGCCATAGCAAGAAAAGAAATCCAGGTATAGAAATAATCTGTGCGAATAATGTTTTGGTTGTGACGTCTCATTACCGACCATTGCCAGATGGTGGCGATAAGCATTAGAGGAGGGAAGAGCAGGTTCACCATCTCGTTGGGTATAAATACGATACGGAATACGATGACAATGAAACCAATAAAGATCATCGGTATATAAATGCGGAAACCACTATTGATTTGTTTGGCGTCAAATCTAACCAATAACGATATCAGTATGATGCCCACCAACCAAGAATATTGCATCAAGAGTTGAGAAGCCATCAAAAAGAAATTGTGCGAGATAAACAGATACCTTAGCAGCATGAGAATGATGGCAAAAGTGAGCATCGATGCAGCAAGAATAATATAAGGGCGCTTCTTCTTGGCTGTTTCGGATTCGAAGCGGTGACGCATAATCCAGTGTATAACGAAATAGCACAATAAAGAAGACACGATGAGGTAAAACAGAACAAACGAGAATAGAAACATTACGATCTTACCTCCCCATTCGGAATGACTCTTGGGTATAGCAGGATATTTTTCGGACAAACTGCGATTGGCCTGTTGTGCATAGCGAGGAAGTCTTGACAGAATTTTGAAATAGTTGTCGCCTCCATTGACGAATACATTCTTCTGTATTTCATTGTATCTCTCTAATGCATACTTGTTGATTTGAGTCAGCTTTTGTCCCATCATAGTACGCTGTTGCTGTGATTCTTTTAATTGAGCCAGGTGGTTGAGCAGTTCCGAGCGGATGCTCATGGCGAGCTTTACGCAATCTTGTCTGTCTTGTAGTGCTTTTTTGTTTCCATTCAATGCGAATGGTGGAATACGTTTCAGACTATTGATGAGTCCGTTGTATTGCTGAATATTTGAAATAACGCTACTTTGGAATTGTTGGAAAGGGTCGTTACGATCGAAAAACTTATCGTATGCATTGGTCGCTTCGTTGCAGGCGTAGGCCAGATCGAAGATATAGTCGCTCTTCTGCGAATAGAGCATCAGTGTTATTTCGTCTATCTCTTCCGAACGCTGAATAAGAAACTTGCTGCTCTCTTGCTGGCGTCTTTCGGTCATCAGTGTGCGTTGATGCAATTCTTTCTGATAAGATTCGAGCTCAACTTTCAATACAGATATGGTTTGTGCAAGATCTCTTTCTTTCAGAACTGCTTGTGCCGGTATGATACTGCCCAGTATCAATAGGTAGACAAATAATAACTTTTTCATTTCGTCTTTTCGTGTTGTTTATTCTGCTTATGCACTGCTAAATTACTAATAAATCTTCTTTACTAACTCTTCATACTATACCAGCAGTGCTTCTTAGTCGACAAATCGTGTTCTTTTATCGATAAGATGAAGCAGAGATAATGCGATTGTCTATATGAAAAAGTGATTTGTTCAAGATATAAAAGTAGTATCATAAAGCAGTATTCTATACGTAAAGCTTTGATTTATTAAAATAAAGCCTTTATTTATTAAAACACAAGCTTTATTTATTAAAATATAAGCTTAATTCTTAGAACTCTCAATGAAGTGAAGATGATTATGTCTTAATGTGTTGTATTATATATCTTTATCTAATAACTTACTAATGATGAATCCATTTAATCTTTTGGGTAAGGTAAAACATAACAAAAAGAGGAGTCTGCAAGCAGACTCCTCGAATTATTATTATAAGAATTAAATCTGATTAATAAGCGAACATCGGGTATTTAACCATCATTTCGTTGACATGAGCACGAACCTTAGCAATAACAGCTTCGTTCTCTACGTTAGAAAGAACAGTTTCAATCATTTCGGCGATTTCACCCATCAATTCTTCTTTAGCGCCACGAGTTGTGATAGCCGGTGTGCCAAGACGAATACCTGATGTTTGGAATGCGCTGCGGGTATCGAATGGTACCATGTTCTTGTTGACTGTGATATCAGCAGATACCAATGCCTTCTCTGCAACCTTACCTGTCAAATCAGGATATTTGCTGCGAAGGTCAACTAGCATTGAGTGGTTGTCTGTACCACCAGATACGATATCGAAACCACGATCGATCAATGCTTGTGCCAGTACGGCTGCATTCTTCTTCACTTGTTTCTGATATTCTTTGAACTCTGGTTGCAAAGCTTCGCCGAATGCTACTGCTTTGGCAGCGATGACATGTTCGAGCGGACCGCCCTGGATTCCTGGGAATACAGCAGAGTTGAGTAGTGCAGACATCTTCTTGATTTCGCCCTTCGGAGTTGTCTTGCCCCATGGGTTGTCGAAATCTTTGCCCATCAAGATAATACCGCCACGTGGGCCACGAAGTGTCTTGTGAGTTGTTGATGTTACGATGTGTGCATATTTCAATGGGTTGTCGAGCAAACCTGCAGCAATAAGACCTGCTGGGTGAGCCATATCAACCATGAAGATAGCGCCTACTTTGTCGGCAATTTCTCTCATACGTTTGTAATCCCACTCACGAGAGTAAGCAGAACCACCACCGATAATCATCTTAGGATGAACTTCGAGAGCAATCTTCTCCATTTCGTCATAGTCTACACGACCTGTCTCGCGGTTCAAGTTGTATTCGTGAGGTTCGTAGATGATACCAGATGTGTTGACCAATGAGCCATGTGACAAGTGACCACCATGAGCCAAGTTCAATCCCATGAATTTATCACCAGGATTGAGCACTGCCAAGAATACCGAAGCATTGGCTTGAGCTCCAGAGTGGGGCTGTACGTTGGCATATTCGGCACCAAACAGCTGTTTGATACGTTCGATAGCCAAGGTCTCGCTCTCGTCTACTACTTCGCAACCTCCGTAGTAACGTTTGCCAGGATAACCTTCTGCATACTTGTTGGTGAGGCAAGATCCCATTGCCTGCATAACTTCATCGCTTACGAAGTTCTCGGAAGCGATTAACTCGATGCCTTTCAACTGACGTTGATGCTCTCTTTCAATAATGTTGAAAATTAAATCGTCTCTTTTCATTATGTTTAAAAATAGGTAAAGATTAATTAGCTATTTACTATTTTCTCTTTCAATATGTCGCAAAATTAGGCAAAAATAATTATACTGCAAGAGAAACTTGAAGAATATTTCTATTAAAATATGAAGCCGAACGAAAAACTCAGTGCACTACCACGTCTATGGAATATGATATTGCCGGTAGAATTGGTTGCATCTTGTTTGCTATAAGTAATAGAATGAGAGATATTCATGGTCTCTTGTTCGTATCTGAAATCGAAGAATATTCTTGAGATGCTTACAGATATTCCGGCAACAACTGCGATGTTGAGAGGATGTAACTTCTCCTGGATGTTCTGCTGGTCGAAATTATTGTAAGAGATATCTGTCTTGAGCATGTATTCTAGCTTCGGGCCGATAAAAGCAGATAAGGTGTAGGGACCGTTGCGAACAAAATAATGGCCATACATCAATGGTATGCTCAAGGTGTGTATATTGCTCGACACATCGGCCATAGATTGCACCGAATTATCGGATGTGGCGTCCTTGTCGAACAGCACTTCGGCACGATCTATATTGTAGGCTATTTCTGTCTGCAAAAAGTTGAGCTTGAAATTGAATCGGGCAAACATCGCGGCATAATAACCTAGTTTATAATTCTTTTGGGTATCGGTTATCTTGCTGTCTTCTACTTGAAAGTTGGTCACGATATAGTTGGTAGAACGAAAGCCGGCTTTGAGACCGAAATTGATTTTTTTGTTATATTCCAGTTCTCGGGCAGCAATCTCTTTCTTTCCCCGTTCAAGACTCTGAGCCCGCAATCCGATAGGCGACAGGCACAGTAAGATAATAAGACTGAGCGATGCAATTATTTTTTCTTTTCTACCGACCATCCGAACTTTCCGATTTTGCTGCCTAAATTAAAGTATCCTCCATGAACATATACCAGTGGGCCGGAACCTGCCAGGTCGAATTTCCCATCGGGTAGCATATATTTGTCGTCCACTCTGACATTGACTACATCAGCAATAAACATATCGTGAGAACCCAATGAAATGATTTCTCTTACCTTGCATTCGATGCACACCGGAGATTCTTCGATAAGTGGTGCTTTGACGATAGAACATTTGCCTATCGTGAGATGCATCTCTTCGAATTTGTTGTAGTCTCTGCCCGAACGTACTCCGCACCAATCGGTAGCTTTTGCCATATCAGAAGTGGTGAGGTTGATAACGAACTCCATATTCTTTTTGATGATGGCATAAGAATGGCGTGAGGGACGAATAGAGACGTAACACATCGGCGGGTCGGTACAGATTGTTCCCGACCACGCTGCTGTGAAAACGTTGTATTCTGATTCGTTGGCACCACAGCTCACTAAAACTGCGGGCAACGGATATATCATTGTTCCTGGCTTGAAGTCCTTTCTCATGGGCTATATATATTAATGTATAGACCGAATCAAATAATATGGATCTCTTCGCGATTCTGCTCTTTCTCGCAGTAATGGCAGCGAATCACACAATTTTCTTTGTCTACCACATGAAAGAAAGTCTGCATCGGCTCGTTGTTGGTGATGCACTTCGGATTGGCACACTTTACGATGCCGTGGAGTTCGGAAGGCATTTCAACATTATGCTTCTCTACAACCTCATAATTGCGAATGATACTCATTACAACGTGTGGGGCAACTACCGAAAGGCGGTTCAGCTCATCGTCAGAGAGATACTTGTCGGCAATCTTGATGATACCTTTCTTGCCTAGCTTCTTACTGTCGAAGTTGAACCCGATGGTAATCTTATTGCTCATGTTTTGAAGTCTCAGCAAAGTGACAACCGAGAATAATTTGTCGGCTGGAATATGATCGATAACAGTACCGTTCTCTATGGCGGCAACTTGTAGTTCTCCTTTATTTATTATACTGCTCATTGTTCTTTATTATTTCGTCCAACGTAATACCTAACACATCACATAGTATGGCCTCACGGGCAAATAGTCCGTTGTGGGCTTGTTGATAATAATAAGCTTTTGGATTGTCGTCCACATCGTATGAAATCTCGTTTACTCTTGGTAGCGGATGAAGAATCTTAAGATTAGGACGTGTATGTTCCAGCATCGAATTGCGCAAAATGAATACATTCTTTACTCTTTCGTACTCCATCAAGTCGGTGAAACGCTCGCGCTGCACTCTAGTCATATAAAGTATGTCGGCATTGGCAATCGCTTCGGGGGTGAATTGCGAATGTTCTTCATATTTTATCTGGTTCTCGCGGCAATAAATCTTGTATTCTTCGGGCATCTTCAATTCTTCGGGGGCGATGAAGTGAAATGTCGGATTGAAATGACGCATGGCCTGAATGAGTGAGTGAACGGTACGACCATATTTCAAATCGCCTACCAGGAAGATATTCAGATTCTCTAGCGTGCCCTGAGTCTTGTAGATAGAATAAAGATCGAGCATTGTCTGCGATGGATGCTGATTGGCACCATCTCCGGCATTGACCACTGGTACGGGTGCTATCTCGCTGGCATAGCGGGCTGCTCCTTCCAAATAATGACGCATCACAATGACGTCGGCATAGTTGCTCACCATCATGATGGTATCTTTGAGCGACTCACCTTTTGAAGAACTCGTTACTTTCGGGTCTGTGAAACCGATAACTCGTGCTTGGAGGCGGTTGGCTGCTGTTTCGAAACTTAAACGTGTACGTGTTGATGGTTCGAAGAAGAGTGTGGCAACTACTTTGCCACTCAACAAATTGCGATTAGGATTCTTCTCGAACTGAGACGCCATCTTCAGCATATAGAGAATCTTCTCTTTGCTGTAGTCGGCAATGGTTACTAAACTCCTATTTTCCATATTCGGCATTTATTTATTTTCATAGTTCTTTCGCGTGGTAAAATTACGAATTAATATTTAGCAAACAAACAACTATTTAATGAATCTTTTCGAAAACTAAAGTTTTATATCTACATTTGCATATTGAATATATTTGGTTATACCATGATAAAGAAAATAATAAAAGGACTTTGGATATTATTTGGCGCTTTTGCGTTATCTGCTCTTATCATATTTTTTGCTATCGCTCATGGCTGGATAGGGTATATGCCCGATATTGAAGAATTGGAGAATCCGAATTATAAATTCGCCACAGAGATTCTTTCTGATGATGGAGTGGTGCTAGGCACTTGGTCGCTCACCAAAGAGAACAGAGTATATAGCTCGTATAGGGAGTTGCCTCCCAGCTTGATTAATGCACTGATTGCTACAGAAGATATTCGTTTCAGAGAACATTCGGGTATTGATGCCAAGGCATTGATGCGTGCCATTGTCAAGCGTGGTATCTTCCAGCAGAAGAATGCCGGTGGTGGTAGTACTATTACCCAGCAGTTGGCAAAGCAACTCTATACCGAGGAGCATGCAACGAGTACTATGCAACGCCTTTTCCAAAAACCTATCGAATGGGTTATCGCTGTGAGACTCGAACGCTTCTATACTAAGGAAGAGATTCTGACGATGTATCTCAATAAGTTCGATTTCTTGAATAATGCTGTCGGCATCAAAACGGCTTCTTATACTTACTTCGGTTGCCAGCCCCAAGATTTGAAGACCGAAGAATGTGCTACCTTGATTGGTATGTGCAAGAATTCTTCGTATTTCAATCCGGTGAGATTTAATGAGCGTACCCGCCAACGCCGCAATGTGGTGCTCGACCAGATGCGGAAGGCAGGCTACTTGACAGATGCCGAATGTGATTCTCTTCAGTCGTTACCGCTTACATTGAAATATCATCGAGTAGATCATAAAGAGGGACTTGCTACCTATTTCAGAGAGCATCTTCGCATCATGATGACAGCTCACAAACCATCCAGAGGTGATTATCCGTCTTACGATTATCAGAAATATCACGAAGACTCTCTTGCTTGGGAGACCAATCCACTCTATGGCTGGTGCGACAAGAACAAGAAAGCCGACGGTACCAATTATAATATATACACCGATGGTTTGAAGATTTATACCACCATCAATTCGAGAATGCAGAAGTATGCCGAAGAGGCTGTCGAAGAGCATCTTGGACATTATCTGCAACCTTTGTTCTTCAAAGAGAAACAAGGACGTTCTACCGCTCCGTTCACCAACAAGCTGAGCAGGCAACAGGTGAATAGTATATTAAATAGGTATATCCGCCAGAGTGGACGATATCATGATATGAAAGCTTCGGGAGCCTCCGAAGAAGAAATCAAGAAGGCTTTCCGCACTCCTCAACCGATGTCGGTATTCACTTGGAAGGGCGAAAAAGATACGGTGATGACGCCGCTGGATAGCATCAAGTATTATCAATTCTATCTGAGGGCAGGCTTTATGTCGATGGATCCGATGACGGGTTATGTCAAAGCCTATGTCGGTGGACCGAATTATAATTTCTTCCAATATGATATGGCAACGATGGGACGCCGCCAGGTGGGTTCTACCATCAAACCATTCCTCTATGCTCTTGCCATGGAGAACGGCTATTCGCCTTGCGACGTCACTCGGAATGTGGAGCAGACGTTGATAGACGAAAATGGTAAGGCTTGGAGTCCTCGCAATACTAGCAAACGAAACTATGGTCAGATTGTGACATTGAAATGGGGACTTGCCAATTCTAACAACTGGATATCTGCCTATCTGATGAGTAAACTCAATCCGTATGCTTTCGTCAGGTTGATTCATAGTTTCGGTGTAGAAAATATGGATATCAAGCCTACTATATCTCTCTGTCTCGGTCCTTGTGATATATCGGTTGCCGAAATGGTGAGTGCTTATACTGCTTTTGCTGATAAGGGCATCAGGGTGGCCCCGCTATTTGTTACGAAGATAGAAGATAGTAAGGGCAATGTGATTTCTACTTTCACACCAAGGATGAGTGAAGTGATTAGTGCCAACAGTGCCTACAAGATGCTCATCATGCTTAGAGAGGTTATCAATCATGGTACCGGTGGAAGAGTAAGACGATACACTTCGGCAGATGTCTGTGGTAAGACTGGTACTTCTAACGGCAACTCCGATGGATGGTTTATCGGCTTCACTCCAAAACTGGTGACCGGTGTATGGGTAGGTGGTGAGAATCGAGATATCCATTTCGATACGATGACCTATGGACAAGGTTCTTCGATGGCGTTGCCTATCTGGGGTATATTTATGAGAAAGGTGTTTGGAGATAAGACGTTGAAATACAATCAAGGCGAGAAGTTCCAAATACCTCAAGGCTTCGATCCCTGTGGTAGTGCACCTATCTTGACACCAAGTACCGGACCGGGAGGCGCCGAACAGGGAATAGATGATTTGTTTGAATAATAATAAGTTTAAAAATGGAATTTATAGGAATAATACCGGCTCGCTATGCTTCTTCTCGTTTTCCGGGAAAGCCATTGGCTATGCTGGGTGGAAAGACCATTATAGAAAGAGTATACGATAGGGTGAGCGGCATACTCGATGATGCTTGTGTAGCTACCGACGATGAACGGATATTCAATGCAGTTGAAGCTTTTGGCGGAAAGGCTGTCATGACTTCGGTAGACCATAAAAGTGGCACCGACCGTTGCTATGAGGCTTATACCAAAGTAGGCAGCGGATATGATGTCGTTATCAATATTCAAGGCGACGAGCCGTTTATCCAACCGCAACAGATAGAAGCGGTGAAGCATTGTTTCGACGACCCTTCAACACAGATTGCTACATTGGTGAAACCTTTTACTGCCGACACGCCTTTCGAACTGCTCGAAAATGTCAATTCGCCAAAGGTGGTGGTCGATAATAATTGGTATGCCATGTATTTTTCTCGTTCTATTATTCCTTATATGCGCAACGCCGAAAAAGAAACTTGGGTGAAGAATCATACCTATTATAAACATATAGGGCTCTATGCTTATCGCAGTGAGGTGCTTCGCGAAATTACTTCATTACCGATGTCCGAACTCGAGAAGGTGGAGTCGCTCGAACAATTGCGCTGGCTTCAGAATGGATATCGCATCAAGGTCGGTATCACCGATATAGAAACAATAGGAATAGACACGCCGCAAGATTTGAAACGCGCCGAAGACTTCCTTAATAAAGAGGCGAATAGATGAACCGAAAACAACAGCCCGACATACAAGAACTTTCGAAATTCAATCTGCTGCCCGTAGAGCGTATTGTTCTGCCCAATGGCATTCCGGTGATGATTATCAATTCGGAAGAACAGAGTATTTGCCGCATCGATTTCATGTTCGGCGGCGGATATTGGACGCAAGATGAGAAATTGCAGGCATTCATCACCAACTCAATGCTTCGAGAGGGAACGCAGAGTTATTCGTCTGTCCAACTGGCAGAGAAAATGGATTTCTATGGCTCTGTCCTCGAATTGTCGATGTTTCCTCAGTATGTCTACATCACCGGCTATTGCTTGAACAAATACTTTGAGCAGACGGCAGCATTACTCAATTCGATGATTATCGAACCTACTTTCCCCGAGAAAGAATTTGGGGTGATGATGAATCGCGAATTACAGAAGTTCCAGATCAACTCGTCGCGGGTGAAATATCTTACGATGCGCAATCTGCGGAATGCGCTCTATGGCGATGCCCATCCGATGGGGAAGAGAACAACAGAAGAGGATTTCAAGAAGCTGACGACAGATAGTTTGCGCCGCTATTTCGAGCGGACGTATAATTCGGATAATTGTCTTATCATCTTGTCGGGAAAGATAACCGATAAAATATTGAAGCAAACAGAACAGCTCTTCGGAACTCAGCCGTTTGGCAAATATAGACAGCGGGTGGCATTCCCTTCATATACCATTCATACTACTCCTCAAAAACGCTTGTTCGAGGAGCGCGACGACGCTCAGCAAAGTGCTGTCAAGTTGGGTATGCATTCTATCAATCAGCTTCATCCCGATTATCAGAACCTGAATATACTGGTCACAATATTCGGAGGTTATTTCGGCAGTCGTCTGATGTCGAATATCCGAGAGGACAAAGGCTATACCTATGGCATTTATTCCGGTTTCTCTCACGAACCGGATAGCAGTCTGCTGGTTGTCACTACCGAGGTGAGCCAACAGTATGTTGAGCCTTTAATAAAGGAAGTATATCATGAGATAGACAGATTGCAGAACGAACTGGTGGGAGAAGACGAACTGGCAATGGTGAGAAGTTATATGGCAGGCAGTATGTGCCGCACTATGGAGCTCTCGTTCAGTGCTGCCGACGTTTATCAACTTCAATTTATCAATCGTTTGCCCGATGATTTTCAAGAGCGCGCTTTAAAGGCAATACAGACTGTGACGCCTCAAGAATTACAGCGTTTGGCTCAGCAGTATTTATGTAAAGAGAATTTAAAAGAAGTCATATCGGGTAAAAAGAACCTTTAAAAAGTGCCGAAACATTTTCATTTTTTGCTAAAAATGGTATATTTGCCGTATGAAACAATTTACTAAGATTATATACACAGCCTTGGCCTTTTCTTTTTTGTATTCTTTTCAAAATGTGGAGGCCCAGAATAAGGGCGGATTCTTCAATAAACAAAAGAATGCCGTATCTTCGGATATCCAGATTGGTACTTATACCTTTAAAGACGGTTCTATATATACTGGCGAACTGTTTAAAGGTAAACCTTACGGTAAAGGAAAAACAATTTTCAAAAACAAAGATACTTACGAGGGCGAATACGTGAATGGTCTGCGTGAAGGAGAAGGAATCTATATTACTGCCGACGGTGAGAAATACGAAGGACAGTGGTTCCACAACGTTCGTCACGGACATGGCATTTTCTATTTTAGTGATAACAATCGCTATGATGGTATGTGGTATCAGGATCTTCAGCAAGGTGAAGGCACGATGTATTATCACAACGGCGATTCTTATACCGGCGAATGGGCCAAAGATAAACGTCAAGGCAAAGGGACTTATTCTTGGCGAGATGGCTCTAAGTACGAAGGTCAGTGGTACAATGATAAGAAGAACGGTAAAGGTGTTATCGTCTGGAACGATGGCTGCAAATACGATGGCGATTGGAAAAATGATATTCGCGAAGGTAAAGGTTCTTTCGAATATACCAATGGCGATAAATATGTAGGCGATTGGGCCGACGATCTGCAACACGGTCAAGGTGTCTTTTATCTTGGTGGCGACCGTTACGAAGGCGAATATCAGCAAGGTGAGCGCACCGGAGTCGGAACCTATTATCATGCCAACGGCGATAAATATGTAGGTCATTTCAAAGATGGCGTTCAAGAGGGACAAGGCACATTAACATGGGCTACGGGTGCTGTCTACGAAGGCAATTGGAAGAATAATGTTCGCGAAGGAAACGGTACATACAAATGGAATAACGGTGATGTTTATACCGGTGAATGGAAGAACGATAAGCCCAATGGTCAGGGCGAAATGACTACCGCTGCCGACGGAACAGTCTACAAAGGTCACTTCGTTGATGGTTTGCAAGATGGTGCCGGCATCGAAACTTACAAAAACGGTACCCACTTCGAAGGTTTCTTCAAACAAGGCAAAAAGCACGGTCCTTTTATCGAAACCGATAAAGATGGCAAGATGGTTAGAAGAGGTACATATAGCTTCGGCAA
>DAIUBN010000061.1:0-14951 GCA_036846645.1 Bacteroidaceae bacterium
GGTCTCAAACACCAGTGGGGCAACCCATCCCGGTTCGACCCCGGGTCTGAGTACTGCAATAATAAGCCTCTTAGTCAACCATGATTAAGAGGCTTTCTTTTTACTAAGTGCAATTAAAACTATTCGAAGAATGAAACTGAAAAGCCTTTTACTGCTCCTTTGTATAGGGGCGAGTTGCTTGTCTTCTTGTATCAGGGAAGAGGCATTGAATAGCGAAGCTGACATAACAAGTTGTCAGATCAAGAATCTTACGATGATTCGTTATCCGGTTATTACCAATGATAAAGTAACGATCTACGTATCTGATGATGTTGATTTAAGAAGTCTGAGCCCTGAGTTCGTTTTGACCGAAGGGGCTACCATTTCTCCTGCCAGTGGAACAACTCTTAATTTTGAAACTCCTCAAATTTATACTGTGACGTCTCAAGATGGTCAATGGAAGAAAAGCTATACCGTCGAATTCGTTTATTCGGAGCCGGCCACAATATATCATTTCGAGAATATCAAGTATTATACTTATACTGATGAGGAAACGGGAGTGATGAAGCAATATTTCCATATCTTTAATGATGTGAGAGTAGATGGTAGTAGTATGGAGTGGGGAAGTGGTAATGCGGGATTCATGATTACTCATAACGATGCTGCTGCAACAGATTATCCTACGTGTCAGGCCGATGACGGATTTATCGGTAAATGTGCCAAACTCACTACTTGCAGTACTGGTTCGCTGGGAGCTATGTTTGGTGCGCCTATCGCAGCCGGCAATCTATTTCTTGGAACATTCGAAGTCAATCTTGCCGATATGGCAAAATCAACTCATTTCGGTGTGCCTTTCAAGTATAAACCGAAAATGTTGGTTGGATATTATAAGTATAAGGCAGGAGATACCTACACTGATGCCAAGAGTAATGTTGTTGCTGGGAAGAAAGATAATTTCGATTTATATGCAATCTTTTATGAAGTGACAAAAGATGTGCCTTATTTGGACGGTACTAATTCGCTGACTAGCGGCAATATCGTGTCGATAGCTCGTATTACTGATAAGAAGGAGACAGATACATGGACACGTTTTGCCATACCTTTCAATCTTCTTAATGGAAAATCTATTGATGAGACGAAATTGAAAAATGGTCAGTACAATATAGCCATTATTATGTCTTCTAGCATTGATGGTGGTACTTTTAACGGAGCTGTAGGCAGTACGCTTTACGTCGATGAGATGCAGCTATTTTATGAATCAGATAATTAGAAAACAATGAGCAAGATAGTAATATTAGTAATAATTATATTGATGCCATTTAGTGTTATGATGGCTCAGAATGATAGAAACGAATCGTTGGTCAAAGCAGAGAAAAACGGTTGGGAGTACGAGATAAAAGCTGGCGTGAATATCGGAGGAGCTTCACCTCTGCCACTTCCGGTAGAAATCCGTTCAATAGATAGTTATAGTCCACGCCTGAATGGAACACTCGAAGGAACAGTGACTAGATGGTTGGGCGAAAAAGCTAAGTGGGGCGTGTCAAGTGGTATTCGTCTCGAAGTGAAAGGTATGAACACCGGTGCTACGGTAAAGAACTATAGTACGGAGATTGTCGATATTGATAGTAAGGTAGCAGGTTATTGGACCGGCTATGTCAAAACAAAATATAATAGTTCTTTCATTACTATTCCTGTAATGGCCAATTATAGATTGGGTAGTCGATGGCAATTGCGTGCCGGCTTATATGCTTCTTATCGTTTGGACGGCGATTTCTCAGGATATGTCACTAATGGTTATTTGCGCCAAGGTACGCCCGTCGGAATGAAGATAGAATTTAAAGATGGTAAGCAAGGTACATACGATTTTTCCGATAATTTGCGCAGATTCCACACCGGAGTTCAAATTGGAGCTTCATGGAGGGCGTACAAGCATTTCAACCTGAATGCCGATCTCAATTGGGGCTTGAACAATATATTCAAAAGTGATTTCAAAACTGTAAGTTTCAATATGTATCCTATCTATTTGAATATAGGTTTCGGATATAAATTTTAAGACAAAAAATAGCTTACTTTCTTTGGATTGCTCACGGCTTGCATTATCTTTGTACCGATAATGATATGAAGATAACTAATAACAAAATAGATAGGCAACCGAGAAATTCGGCAAATCATAAAAAATGGGAGAAGAAGGCAGTACTATGCTGCTTTCTCCTCTTCTTTTATTTCCCTATCTTAGCTCAGCCAGTTGCTACGAGAGACTCCGTGAAAATGGATAGCAGCGTGGCAGGCAATCTATCTCATCTTCAAAATCAGCAAAAGAATTCTTTTATCCATCAACTTGGAATAGAGTTGAGGCCAGGAATCGTATTGAAAACAAACGATTTCTTGAGAGGAAATACAGTAGATGGCAAGAAATATAATAATTTCTTTTCGGCACATCTGAAATATTCTTTTCAGTTTAAACCCAATACAGTTGCAGATAGAGTCTTTCGGGGCACTTATCAAGGTATTGGTTTGAATTATTATGATTTTGGAAATCAACAGAAACTTGGAACTCCCGTTTCGGTATATTTGTTTCAAGGAGGCCAAATAGCTCGTCTCAATCCTAAGTTGACTTTCAATTACGAATGGAACTTTGGCTTGTCTTGGAATTGGAAGCACTATGACACAACAACCAACCCGGAAAATTCTGTTATCGGCTCGAAAGCTAATGCTTATATCGATGCTGCTTTCTATTTTAAATGGTTGGCTTCTCGGTATATTGATGTAGTAGCTGGTGTCGATTTTACGCACTTCTCTAATGGAAATACTCAGATACCTAATGCCGGATTGAATTTACTTAATCTGAAGTTGGGATTGATCTACAACTTCAACAGAGAGGAGGATAAACAAAACACTTCGGCTGTCGATGTATCTGTACCAGAGTTTAAGAAACATATTACTTATGACTTTGTCGCTTTTGGCTCATGGCGCAGGAAAGGCGTAATGTATGGAGATAAGAAAATAGCTTCTCCATTTAAATATAATGTCTGGGGTTTCAACGTATCTGCGCTTTATAATTTGTGCTATCGGTTTAGAACAGGTCTTTCGCTTGATGGCATATATGATATGAGTGCAGGAGTGACAACCGATGATAAGATTGTATCAACCGGTGATGATCCAAAGCCGAGATATCTGAATCCACCTTGGAATAAGCAATTAGCTTTAGGCGTTTCGGCTCGCGGTGAGTTTGTGATGCCCTATTTTGCAATTAATTTCGGAATTGGCGTCAATGTGTTGCATGGAAACAGCGATTTGGAGTCCCTTTATGAAATCTTGGCTTTGAAGACAGATATCACGAGTAATCTATACCTGCATATCGGATATACATTACAAAATTTTCATTCTCCAAATTATCTGATGTTCGGTATCGGATTACGATTTAACAACCGAGTAGCTAAGATATATAGATAAATATGTTGCATTAAAGAAATTATTAGAAGGATGAGACAAGAAGTTAAAGGAAAAATTGTTGATGTTGAGAATCGAAGGATATTCTCTGGAAAGGTTGTCATTGAAGATGATAGAATCATAGACATTTCGGAGTGCGATACCCATGAAATGAGATACATTCTACCAGGCTTTATAGATTCTCATGTTCATATTGAAAGTTCAATGCTTACACCGAAACATTTTGGTGAATTTGTTATTGAAAGAGGAGCAGTCGCTATTGTTACCGATCCTCACGAAATTGCTAATGTCACCGGGGTGGAGGGCATTAATTATATGTTGGATGATAGTGACAAATCTCCTATTAAGACATTCTTTACTATCCCTTCATGTGTTCCTGCTACAAAGTTTGATGTTTCGGGCGCAGTTGTTTCTGCTGAAGATGTGGAGCAGCTGGCGGCATCGGGCAAGTTTATCGGATTATCGGAAATGATGAATGTGCCGGGTGTTATTTATCAAGATAAGGAAGTGATGGCAAAGCTGGAATCAGCCAAGAAACATCATCTCATACTCGATGGTCATGCTCCAGGTTTGAGGGGTGATGACCTTGTTTCATACGCCAAATGTGGAATCAGTACCGACCATGAGTGTTATACTTATGACGAAGCTGTAGAAAAGATTCATCTTGGGATGAAGATATTGATTCGCGAAGGAAGTGCAGCTCGCAACTATAGAGCTTTGAAAGATTTGATACGTGATTATCCTGGAGATGTGATGTTCTGTACTGACGATGCTCATCCCGATGATATAATGGACAGAGGTTATATTGATAAGATGGTCAAGATGTCCATTAGTGACGGCTATGATATTTTTGATGTACTTAGAATCGCTTCTGTCAATGCTATTGAATATTATAAATTGGATGTAGGAAGATTGAGGGTTGGTGATAAAGCCGATTTCATTGTAGTGGACGATCTCGAGGCATTCAATGTACAACGTGTATTTATTAATGGAGAAGTAAGATATGATTCTTCTAAAAGAACTACTGCCGACAATAGTGGTTCGTTTAATCTGAATAAGTTTTTCCATGATAAGATTACGATTGACGATATTAAACTTCCGTTGTCTGGTGAAACATCTGCGCTGGAACTGATTGGCAATGAAATCGTGACCAAAGAATATAAATATACTCCTAGTGCTCCAACAGACAATTTCCAATCCGACTTAGATTCTGATATTCTGAAGTTGGTATATATAAATAGGTATAACAATGGAGTACCCCAAGTAGCACTCTGCAAAGGCTTCGGATTAAAAGAAGGGGCAGTTGCTAGTTCGGTGGCTCATGATAGTCATAACATCATAGCTATTGGCACTAGTGATGAAGCTCTTGTTAAAGCTATCAACTGTTTGATAGATGATAAAGGAGGATTGATAGCGGTCGAAGGGAATGGTCGTGTCGAAGATTTCGCATTGCCTATCGCCGGCATCATGTGTCATTTATCGGGTGAAGAGGCTTCGGATAAAACGCATCAGTTGAGAAGAGTTGTCAAAGAGATGGGATGCCATCTTGCAGCACCTTTTATGACGCTCTCTTTCCTGGCGCTAGTTGTGATACCTGAGATAAAGATTGGTGAAAAGGGTCTGTTCTGTTACTCCAAGTTTAATTGGTTGAAGGAATAGGCTATTCTTGTTTTTATAGGGCCTATAAGCTTATATCGCTCCTATGGGCCCTATAAAACAATAAAGCATAAAAAAACCTCCCTGAATTGGGAGGTGATTTCAGCTCTTCCTCTTGGACTTGAACCAAGGACCCTCTGATTAACAGTCAGATGCTCTAACCAACTGAGCTAAGGAAGAATTTTTCTTCTATGTTTGCTCTTCCTCTTGGACTTGAACCAAGGACCCTCTGATTAACAGTCAGATGCTCTAACCAACTGAGCTAAGGAAGAATTTTTCTTAATTGCGATGCAAAAGTAGTGTGTTATTTTGAAATATGCAATATCTTTGTGGAAAATTTTAAAAGAAATGGATAAAATAATTGGAATTGGCAATGCATTAACAGATATTTTGGCTGTTTTGAAGAGCGATGCGCTCTTTGATGAACTTAATATCCCTAAAGGAAGTACTCAGTTTATTGAGAGAAATCAGGTCCCTGATGTAGAGAAGCTATTCTCAACAATGACAACGAAGCAAGTGCCTGGCGGCTCTTCGGCTAATACGATACGTTCTCTTGCTCAGGTCGGTGTAGAAACAGGCTATATTGGTAAGGTAGGACATGATAAGACGGGTGAATTCTATATTCAGAACATGAAGGCTGTTGGTATCAATACGCGCTTCAGCTATTCGGATTTACCTTCGGGTATCGCTTCTACATTAATATCTCCGGATGGTGAACGAACATTCATTGATTATCTTGGTGCTGCAGCAACTTTGAAATCTGAGGATATTACTTCGGAAGCTTTGAAGGGTTACTCCTATTTATATATAGAGGGCTACCTGATTCAAGATCACGATATGATAACTCATGCCATGAGGCTGGCCAAGGAACGTGGTATGAAGATCTGTCTAGATATGGCCAACTTTAATATTGTTGCCGGTGACTTGGACTTTTTCAGAGAGCTCATCCACAACTATGTTGATATCGTTTTTGCCAACGAGCAAGAGGCTATGGCCTATTCTTCTTCGAGTATAGAAGATGCTCTCGAGGAGTTGGGCCGAGAATGCGAGATTGCCATTGTCAAAGTTGGCTCGAAAGGTTCGAATATTCTTCGTGGCCATGAGAGAGTCACTGTTGACGTTGTCAAAGTAGACGATGTTATCGATACCAATGGTGCCGGCGATTATTATGCAGCAGGATTTATGTTTGGTCTTTTGAGTGGCTGCTCTTTAGCGAAGTGCGGTAAGTTGGGTTCGTTGTTCTCTAGCGAAGTGATTCGTGTTATCGGTACGGCACTTTCGGACGAACAGTGGGACGATGTGAGAAAACGCGCTCAAGCCATCATCGCAGAATAGTATTCTATACATTATAAAATAGTCATGAAGATATTTAAAAATTTCAGGGGCAGATATGCTGCTTTGATTATAGGAGTTGTAGTAATCTCGACAATCGTCTTCGGTTTCAAGATGAGTAGCGACCATAATTTTCAGATTGCGAAGAATTTGGATATATTCAACTCTATTGTCAAAGAGCTCGATATGTTTTATGTTGATAGTATCAATCCTGATAAATTGGTGAACGAAGGAATAGATGCCATGCTCTATTCTCTCGACCCGTACACAAATTATTTCCCCGAAGAGAACCAGGATGAACTCGAACAGATGTTCAGCGGTAGCTACGGTGGAATAGGTGCTCTTATCTCTTACAACAAGAAGGTAGAACATGTCGTTATTATGGAACTCTATGAAGGTATGCCGGCTTTGAAGTGTGGTTTGAAGGTAGGCGACCAGTTGTTGAAAATAGATGGAACCGATTTGAAGGGTAAAGACAATGAGTTTGTCAACAAGCTGCTTCGCGGTCAAGAAGGTACAAGTTTTAAAGCTTTAGTGAAACGTGCAGGTAGTGCCCAACCTATCGAACTGACTATTGTTCGTCGTACCATCTCTTTGCCTACCATACCTTATTATGGAGAGGTTGGCAATCATGTAGGATATATCAGTTTGAGCTCTTTCTCGGGCAATCCCTCGAAAGACTTTAAAGAGGCATTTCTTGATCTCAAAAAGAAAGGTATCACTTCTCTGATTATCGATTTGCGCAGCAATCCGGGTGGACGAGAAGATGAGGCTGTTGAAATTGCTAATTTCTTCTTGCCAAGAGGTAAAGTTGTAGTGACCAACAAGGGACGCCTGGCATCGGTTAATACCGTGTTCAAAACAATGAGTGAACCGATAGATACAGAGATTCCGCTTGTAGTATTGGCAAATAGCAGCACTGCTTCGTCTGCCGAGATACTTTGCGGTGCTTTGCAAGACTATGATAGGGCAGTTGTTATTGGTACCCGCACCTTTGGTAAGGGCTTGGTTCAGCAACCTCGTCAGTTGCCCTACGGCGGTAGCATCAAAATCACCACTGCTAAATATTATATACCGAGTGGACGTTGCATTCAGGCTATCGACTATAAGAATCGTAATGCCGACGGTAGCGTTGGTAAGATTCCAGAAGACAAGACAAAGCTCTTCTATACAGCGGCTGGTCGTCCGGTTCGCGACGGTGGTGGCATCTTGCCTGATATCGTTATCAATCCTAAGAAGATGGCCAATCTGTTATATTATCTAGTGACAGAGAATCAAATATTCGATTATGCTACCGATTATTGTCTGAAACATCCGACCATCGCATCTGCTTCGGATTTTCAAATCAGTGATGATGACTATGCTGCATTCAAAGCTATGGTGAAACGTTCTAACTTCAAGTACGACCAGCAGAGCGAGAAGATTATGAAGAGCCTGAAAGAGGCTGCCGAGTTTGAAGGCTACTATAAGAACGCTTCGGCAGAATTTGCTGCCTTAGAGAAGAAATTGACTCATAACATGGAGTATGATTTGAATTATTTCTCGAAGGATATCCGCGAAGCCATTAATATGGAGATTGTGAAACGCTATTATTATCAACGTGGCGAGGTGCTCCAGCAACTCAAAGATGATAACAATGTAGACAAGGCTGTCAAAGTTCTGAATGACAGGGCAGAATATAAGAAACTGTTGAGCAAGCCTCAGGTGGTTGCCAAAAAGAAATAATCTGTTCGGCCCTAAGAGGTCGGATATAACTTATTTGTAAAGGAGGAAAATACACGGCGTCTTAGAAAGATCCGGTATCTTTTCTCCTTTCCATTCTTTTAAGGACTTGGTATGGATGTATTCGTCGGCACAAGTGATACCTGCTGCAATGCAAAGTTTGGTTTGCGGACGGCAGTTGTGAATGATATCTTCAATCATCTTTCCATTGCGATAGGGAGTCTCGATGAATAGTTGTGTCTGATTCTCATTGTAAATTCTGTTTTCGAGCAATTTGAGTCTTTTGGCACGTTCGCCGGCTTCGATAGGCAGATAGCCGTGAAAGGCAAAACTTTGTCCGTTGAATCCAGAAGCCATTACCGATAAGATAATAGACGAAGGACCGACCAAAGGAACAACTTTCAGACCTTTCTTTTGGGCAATGGCCACAACATCGGCACCCGGGTCGGCAACAGCCGGACAACCAGCTTCGGATATCACGCCCATAGATTCTCCTGCAGAAAGGGCTTTCAAATAGCCTGCAATATCTTCGGGTTGTGTATGTTTGTTGAGCTCGTAGAAAGTGAGCTGGTCGATATCAATATCATGGTCTACCTTTTTCAAAAATCGGCGGGCAGAACGTACATCTTCAACAATGAAGTGACGAATGCCAAGAATGACTGATTTATTATAGGGCGGAAGTACCGATTCGACGGTTGTATCGCCAAGTAGAACAGGAATAAGATAAAGTGCTGTTTCCATTTATATTTCTATTAATGCTGCAAAGGTATAGATTTTTTTCTATCTTTGCTTCGTTTTATTAATCGTTTCGTTATGAAAAAGCCTATTCTTATCGTATTGATTTATTTATGCATTCAAATAGCTCTGAGTTCAATAGAAGGTTTGATATTCTTGTCTATGGGATTGAGTGCTCAGGCTGTCGAGCTTTCGGCCAAGTTGTTTGCTCCTACTTTGATACTGTCCATGCTGCTTATGCTATGGTTCTTGCGTTATAAAGGAGGAATTCCTGTCGATAAGAAAAGCTGGTCTTTCGTTTCTATACCTTATCTACTATTGACGTTGGTATTGTCGGTGTCCTTTATTCCATTGAGTGATGGAATTTCTTATCTTTTCCGTTGGATGCCCGATTTTACGAAAACAACTTTTGATGCCATGTCATCGGGTATTGTTGGCATTATAACAATGACCATTCTAGGCCCGATATTCGAGGAAGTGCTTTTCCGTGGGACGGTAACCAAATTGTTGCTTCAAAAATATAACCCGATGAAAGCAATTATTATCTCTGCTTTGATATTCGGTATATTCCATTTGAACCCTGCTCAGATTATACCGGCGTTTGTCGGTGGATTGGTTTTGGCTTCTCTTTATTATCGTACAGGCAGTTTGATTCCGGGCATCATACTTCATATCTGCATTAATACTACGGCAACAATTACTACAATATACTGTAATGATAGTACGACTTCGATTTGCGAAATGGTCGGAACAAAGACTTATATCATTATCATGCTCGATGCCGTCTTCTTCTTTATCGCTTCTGCTTATCTGATGAAGCGGATTACTGATAAAAGAAAGAAGGCCAATGAGACTAATAAGGATGTCGTTTCCGACTCATCTTATTAGTATCACCAGCCTTGAAATATATTTCTACTTATCTTCTTAGAGTGATTCTGGATCTAAGTGAGCAGCTTCAATATCTTTGAAGTAGCGATAAGTATCTACTTTCAGTTCGCCTGTTGCAGCATCATCGCAAACAATAATACCATGTTCGTGGTTTTGTAGTGCGCTGATAGTCCACATCTGAGTGATACCACCTTCTACTGCATGATAAAGAGCGCGGGCCTTGTTGTGACCGTTGACGATAATCATCACTTCTTTGGCAGCCAATACAGTGCCTACACCTACTGTCAATGCAGTTTTAGGAACTTTATTGATATCATTGTCGAAGAAACGTGAGTTAGCGATAATAGTATCGGTAGTCAGTGTCTTCTGGCGGGTACGAGAGTTGAGTGAAGAACCCGGTTCGTTGAATGCGATATGTCCGTCGGGACCGATACCACCCATGAACAGGTCGATACCACCATACGATTTGATTTTCTCTTCGTATTCGGCGCATTCTTTGTTCAGGTCGTTGGCATTACCATTCAAAATATTTGTGTTTTCTCTCTTGATGTCGATATGACTGAAGAAATTGTTCCACATAAAAGAATAATAGCTTTCCGGATGTTCTTTGGGCAGACCAACATATTCGTCCATATTGAATGTTACAACATTCTTGAAAGAAACTTCACCGCGTTTGTTCATTTCGATGAGTTCGCGATACATACCTAGTGGAGATGAGCCTGTGGGGCAACCCAGGATAAAAGGTTTAGCCTCGGTAGGTTTAGCAGCATTGATTCTGGATGCGACATAATGTGCAGCCCATTTTGATACGGAAGCATAGTCCGGTTCAATAATTAATCTCATGGCGATAATATTTATTTAGTTTGTTAAACTTGTATCTCTTTTCTGTTTCTTTAGTTTCTATCTTTCTTCAAGCGTTGAGCCATAGCCTTACCCAAATCAAAACATTGTTCGAGCGTCATCTCTTTCATGGCCTGCTTCATTTCTACAGGGTTGCCTACTATTTCCATCTTGCTCTTCTCTGTCCATTCGGTGATGCGTTTCACTGCTGCACCAGCCCAGGTGAACGAACCGAAGTAACCAAAATAGTGATTCTTTATTTCGCGGATAGCAATCTTGCTGAGCAATGATTCCATTTCGGGGAATATCTGATTGCAGTAGGTAGGGCATCCTACAATGAGGCCTTTATACTTGAAGATATCTCTAAGGATATACGAATCGGATGTTTTGCTCACATCGTGAATGATGATGTTCTTGATTCCTTCGGCGTTGGCTGCCTCTGCAATAGCATCGGCCATCTCTTCGGTGTGACCATACATACTGCCGAAGGCAATAACGATTCCTTCGTCGGCATCATATCGGCTCATTCGGTCGTAGAGTCTTAGAGCTTCGTCTTTAAACTCTTCCCAGATGGGGCCGTGAGTACTACAAATCATTTTGATATCTACATCCTTGAGCTTGCCGAAAGCAGCTTGGACCGGCGAACCGCATTTGCCGACTATCTTAGAATAGTAACGAATCATTTCGTTGCGGAAGTGATCGGTATTCATGTCTTTGTCTACTACTCCGCCATCGAGAGTTCCGTAGCAGCCGAAAGCATCGCCAGAGAAAAGTACTCCATTACTTTCGTCGAATGTCATCATTGTCTCGGGCCAGTGTACCATCGGGGTGAGATAAAAGCGCAAGGTATGTTTGCCCAGCGTGAGGAAATCTCCATGTTTCACCTCATAGCGGTCGCCAGCAATACCGTAATAACCTTCTATCATACCGAAAGTCTGTTTGTTGCCAACGATGACAATATTTGGATAAGCTTGTTTGATGAGGCGGATAGCTCCCGAATGATCGGGCTCCATGTGGTTGATGATAAGATAATTGATAGGCTTGTCGCCCAATATTTCTTTAATATTAGCAAGGTAGCGTTCGAAATAGCAAACATCTACTGTATCTACCAAGGCGACCATATCGTCAACGATCAAATATGAATTGTAAGAAACTCCGTAAGGAAGGGGCCACATTTGCTCGAACAAGGGTTTGCGACGGTCATTAACTCCTATGTAATAGATATCATCTTTAATATTTCTATTCTGTTTCATAATCAGCACGACACATTTATAATTGAACTACAAAGGTAGCCAAAATAATCGAGAAGATGAAGAATAGATAAATAGATTTATTGGTACATTGAACTACTATACAAAAAACGTTGGCCGAATTGAGCCTGTGTGTACTCTATTCAGCCAACGAACTGATTGTTTCGGACTATTAATAGCCGTATGCGGCAGAGTCGCCCAGCTCTTCTTCGATGCGGATAAGCTGGTTGTATTTTGCCATACGGTCGGTGCGGCTCATACTACCGGTTTTAATCTGACCGGAGTTGGTAGCAACAGCGATATCGGCTATGGTCGTATCTTCTGTCTCGCCCGAACGATGTGAGGTAACGGTGGTGTAACCATGGCGGTGAGCCATTTCTATTGCATCGAGTGTCTCGGTGAGCGAACCAATTTGGTTTACCTTAATTAATATAGAGTTGGCAGCTCCCAGCTTGATGCCTTTCTCCAAGAATTTCACATTAGTGACAAACAAATCGTCGCCTACCAATTGGCAGCGGTTGCCGATGGCAGCTGTCAGTTTCACCCAATTGTCCCAATCGTTCTCGTCGAGACCGTCCTCGATAGAGTCAATCGGATATTTGGTGATGAGCTCTTCGAGATATTTAATCTGTTCGTCGGCAGTGAGGCGTTTACCTTTTGGATCTTTCTCTTTACCATCTTTCAATTTGCGATAGTCGTAGTACCATTGTCCATTTTCTTGTGTGGCAAACTCACTGGCAGCGCAGTCCATTGCAATCGTTACGTCTTTGCCCGGTTCGTAGCCTGCATCTTTGATAGCTGTAACAATGCTTTCGAGTGCATCTTCAATACCATCTAGTGCCGGTGCGAAACCGCCTTCGTCGCCAACTGCGGTGCTCAATCCACGTTTCTTCAACAGTTTCTGTAGGGCATGGAAAACTTCGGAACCAATACGGATGGCTTCTTTCTCACAAGATGCGCCAACCGGACGAATCATAAATTCTTGGAAAGCGATAGGTGCGTCAGAGTGAGCTCCACCATTAATAATGTTCATCATCGGTACAGGCAGAACGTAAGTGTTGACACCACCGATATATCGATATAGAGGTAAATCTAAAGCTTTGGCAGCGGTATGAGCAATGGCCAAGCTGACACCTAAAATGGCATTTGCACCAAGTTTGCTCTTTGTCGGGGTACCGTCGAGAGCAAGCATCTTATGGTCGAGTGCCCGCTGATTGAAGATATTATCTCCTTTCAAGTGGGGCGCGATGATGTTGTTCACATTATCTACTGCTTTCAAAACACCCTTTCCTCCGAATCTGTTTTTATCACCGTCACGAAGTTCCAAAGCTTCGTTTTCGCCGGTCGATGCACCCGATGGCACACTTGCTCTACCCATTATTCCATTGTCCAATGTAACTTCTACCTCTATTGTGGGGTTACCTCTTGAATCAAGTATCTCTCTTGCGTGAATTTTTTCTATTACCATAATCAATTTATTTAGTTATATTGTCATCAACTTTGCAAATATAAAATCTATTAGGAATCTGTGCAATACTCTAATATGGTGATTTTGCAATCAGATTCTGTTGGCTACTGCTGTTTGAAGTGCTCACGACCTGCTTTGCAAATAGGGCAAGTGAAGTCGTCCGGCAATTCATCGCCTTCATAGACGTAACCGCAAATATCGCAAACCCAACGTTTCTTTGTTGTGTCGCAGGCTTTGGGCTTGGCATCTTCTTCATCACCGCCGCGGTAGGTTGGTGCATTCTTTGGAGCTTTACCTTTTATTACTCTATGATAATATTCGTAGGTCATGGCTTTGCCTTCGCCTTTCTCGGTATTGATGAGCCGGGCAAGTACTACCATGTGGGTTTCGTTGTCCACCATGTTCAGCACTTCGAGGAAAAGACGACCTGCAAACTTCCCTTTTACAGCTGGTATACCATCTGTCATCTCTACTCCATAATCGGCATATTTGTCTACTGTGCGGCTCGATTGGAAACCAAAAGTGGTGATAACCGAACAATTACTTTCTTCTGCTATGATAGACAGGCTGAAACGTTTTGTCTTCTGAATGGCCTGGAGTGTGAAATTGTTTTTGTTGAGCGATATGGCAAGAATTGGATTTTGGCTGGTCACTTGAAAACAAGTATTAATGATGCATCCTACAGGACGATTGTCATCCATGGCTCCAACAACGTATAAGCCATAAGTTAAGTTGTATAAAACTGTATTATCCATGATTTATTATTTAGTTTGTAGTATATTCTCGACAAATATAATCTTTTTATTGAAGAAGTGGTGCTCTTTCGTATCTTTTATTTTGTTTGTATAAGTCTAGCAAACTTTATAGCAGTAAAAGTGGTACAACATTCAGTAAGATGTTTACCAACCTTGCTGATGAATACCCATAACTTTGCATCGTGAAAATAATTATTCAAAAAGATATGGATACAAATTTAAGTTACAACATGTTTGTCCCTACTCACTCTTTGTTTGGAGCGGGACAACTCAACAATCTTAGTGCACAGCCCATGCCGGGTAAGAAAGCATTATTGCTGATATCTAATGGCAAGTCGACTCGTGTCAATGGTTATCTCGATCGCACCGAAGACCAACTGCGTAAAGCTGGTGTAGAATGGGTTATCTTCGATAAGATTCAGGCCAATCCAATAAAAGCAACAGTAGAAGAAGGTGCTAAATTCGCCCGCGAAAATGGTTGCGACTTTATTGTGGCTCTCGGTGGTGGTAGTGTGATGGATAGTGCAAAAGCTATTGCTCTCAATGCTACCAATACTGGCGATTTATGGGATTATGTAGGAGGCAAAACAGGTAAAGGAAAACCTCTTGCTCATCAGCCATTGCCAATTATTGCCATTACTACTACTGCTGGAACAGGTTCGGAAGTAGATTGTGGTGGCGTCATTACCAATCCCGAGACTAACGAGAAATTGGGTATTGTTCATCCTGCACTTTTCCCTGTATTGGCCATCATCGATCCCGAGCTGATGCTGAGTGTTCCTCCTAAGTTCACGGCATATCAAGGCTTTGATGCTTTGTTTCATAGTACAGAATGCTATGTAAGTCGCGTAGCCAACTTGGTGAGCGATATGGTAG
>DAIUBN010000062.1:0-14938 GCA_036846645.1 Bacteroidaceae bacterium
GCAATCTTGCCAAACGTAGAATCAATACGCTGAGCGATGGCGAACGTCAGAAAGCGATGATAGCCAAAGCCTTGGCACAAGAAACGCCCATCATACTTCTCGACGAGCCAACTGCCTTTCTCGACTTTCCAAGTAAGGTAGAAGTGATGCAGTTGCTACGCAGGCTGAGCCACGATACGCAGAAATCAATCTTGCTATCGACGCACGACCTCGAACTGGCACTTCAGATTGCCGATAAGATATGGCTCATGGAGCAGGGCAAAGAGATGGTGACAGGTACCCCCGAAGACCTATCTATCAATAATAGTCTCACCAATTTCTTCGAACGCGACGGCATACATTTTAATCCGCACACCGGACTGTTTGCCGTAGATACCCCCATCAACAGGCACATCCACGTTGAAGGAAAAGGCAAGCGCTTTGATATGGTGAAGAAGGCACTTCGTAGAATTGGTATTGATGCAACAGACAGCGAAGCCACAATCACGATTCGAGTGAGCGACAACGATTACTCTATCTATCAGGAAAACAGCTTGATAAGTACATCAATCACCATCGAGATGCTACTCAAAACGATAAAAGAACTTGAATAAATTTTATTTTTGTCTCGACCCATCTGTCGTTCCACATACGTGATTCGATCAACTCACAATTGTGATTCGATCAACTCACGGCCGTGATTCGACCGAATCACGTATGTGGAACGACAAAAATCGAAAGAATAAAGACAAGAATACTAGATGATATAAGCAATAATAGACAAAGACTAAAACAATAATGGATAACAGTTTTTCAATCAAAGGAGGCGTCTCACGCAACCCTGCTGTAATGCTTGCGGCGCCGGTAGATATAGAAATAGGTAAGAATGAGCAAATAGCTATTGTCGGTCCCAACGGTGCAGGCAAGAGTCTTCTTGTAGGCATGCTCACTGGGCAATACCCTCTTAAAGATGGAACAATAGTATACGACTTTGCTCCATCGCAAAGCAATCGAGTGAGCGATAACGTGAAATATATCGCTTTCCGCGACTCTTATGGTGCTGCCGATGCTAACTATTACTATCAGCAACGTTGGAACTCGCAAGATGCCGACGCTATGCCCGACGTATGCGAAATGCTGGGCAAAGTAAACGATACAGCACAAATGCAGCGAGTATTCGACTTGTTTGGCATTACTGCCATGCTGCACAAGAAAATCATATCGCTATCGAGTGGCGAACTGCGTAAATTTCAGTTGGCCAAGGCACTTCTCGCCTCTCCTCGCGTGCTGATCATGGATAATCCTTTTATCGGACTAGACGCTCCTACCCGACAGCTATTGTCCGACTTACTGAAACAACTTTCAGAAAGCGGTGAGGCACAACTTATTTTTGTATTGTCGATGATGGACGATGTGCCCGAATATGTCACTCACGTCATTCAAGTTGATCAGATGAGAGTGATGCCTAAAGTGACACGACAAGCCTATATCGACTACTTCTCCGCTCACGATAAAATAGAAGATTATTCGGCACTGCAACAGCAGATTATCGACCTGCCCTACGTCAATAAAGATTATGATTCGAGCGAAGTAGTGAACCTCAACAAAGTAAGCATCGTCTATGGCGAGCGCACCATCTTGAAAGAATTGGACTGGACTGTGATGCGTGGCGAAAAATGGGCTTTAGGAGGTGAGAACGGCGCAGGTAAGTCTACCCTGCTCAGTCTGGTATGTGCCGACAATCCACAATCTTATGCTTGCGACATCACCCTTTTCGGACGCAAACGAGGCAGTGGAGAAAGCATCTGGGAGATTAAAAAACACATCGGCTATGTCAGTCCAGAGATGCATCGTGCCTATCTCAAGAATCTGCCTACAATAGATATAGTTGCCTCCGGACTGCACGACAGTATAGGACTCTACAAGCATCCACGCCCCGAACAATTTGCTATCTGCGAATGGTGGATGAATATCTTCGGCATTGCTCAGTATCGCGACACTCCATTTCTGCAATTATCGAGTGGCGAACAGCGCTTGGCACTTCTGGCCCGTGCTTTCGTCAAAGATCCAGAACTGCTGATACTCGACGAACCACTTCACGGACTCGACACTTACAATCGCCGCCGGGTGAAAAAGATTATCGAAGCCTTCTGTGGACGACGCGACAAGACCATGATAATGGTGACGCATTACGAAAAAGAGTTGCCCTCTACTATCGACCACCATATTTTCTTGAAAAAGAATAAATAGACTGTTGAAGAAGCGTATTATTTGATTAACTTTGCGAAAATAGCAATTAATAAGGTATGAAAAATTGGCTGCAACAACTTAAAGATAAGAACCACAAGCGATATCTTGGAGGTATCGACTTTCTGAAATATATTGGTCCCGGACTTATCGTCACGGTAGGTTTCATCGACCCGGGCAACTGGGCAACAAATTTTGCGGGTGGTGCCAGTTTCGGTTATAAGCTGCTATGGGTTATCTCTTTGTCTACTGTGATGCTTATCATTCTGCAACACAATGTAGCCCATCTGGGCATTGTCACCGGTAAATGTCTTTCGGAGGCAGCCCACGAACATCTTAAATCCAAAGTATCTGTACCGCTACTGGGTAGTGCAGTTGTCGCATCGATGCTCACTTCGCTTGCCGAAATATTAGGTGGAGCCATCGCTCTTGAAATGCTATTTCATATACCTATCAAGATCGGTGCACTCATTGTCACTATCGTGGCAGTACTGATGTTGCTCACCAACTCCTATCGGCTGGTAGAACGATATATCATCGGATTTGTTTCTGTGATAGGTATTTCTTTTCTATACGAACTGTTTCTTGTCAATATTGATTGGGGACAAGCTGCAGTATCTTGGGTGAAACCCGAAATTCCGGAAGGTTCGCTATTCGTCATACTCAGTATACTCGGTGCTATCGTCATGCCCCACAACCTGTTTCTCCATTCGGAGGTCATACAGAGCCGACAAGTCAATATGAAATCAGATAAAGAGATAAAACGGACATTGAAATTCGAGTTCTTCGATACCATCTTTGCGATGTCAATCGGATGGGCTATCAACAGCGCCATGATATTGCTGGCAGCTTCTACTTTCTTCAGCAAAGGCATACAGGTGAGCGAAATGAATCAGGCGCAGCAGTTACTCACCCCTCTGCTTGGTAATTCGGCTGGCGTTATCTTTGCTGTGGCACTACTGATGGCAGGTATCTCGTCTACTATCACCAGCGGTATGGCAGGTGGTTCGATATTTAGTGGAATCTTTGGTGAGCCCTACAATATAAAAGATATACACTCTAAAGCAGGCGTATTGTTATCTCTTGTCGGAGCATACATCATTATATTGTTCATCAGCACTCCTTTCCAAGGACTACTTTGGTCGCAAATGCTACTTAGTGTACAGTTGCCTTTCACAGTCTTCGCTCAGGTATATCTCACTTCATCACGCAGTGTGATGGGAAAATATGCAAATAGCTTAGGCATGAAAATACTGCTCTACGCCATAGCCAGCATCATACTTATACTTAATATCTGGCTACTTATTCACGGTTGATATTCCTTTTCTAATGAATTTCTAATAGTTATTTAATATCCCTCTAATTGGAATTTTCAATTAGAAAACATATCTTTGTTTCGTTCATTTGGTAGTTAATTCAGTTTATAAATTAAAAGATAGAAATTATGAAAAAATTCTTATTAAGTTTAGCACTTGTTGGTGTTATGGCATTAGGTACAACTTCTGTATATGCTGGTGGTCCACAAAAGAAAGCAGTTCCTGCAAAGACAGAGCAAACAGCTACAATGAAGAAAGCTCCTAAAGGTCCTAAAGCTTGTGCTTGTGGTCCAAAATGCGATAAAAAATGCGGTAAAGCATGCAAATGTGCTAAACCTGGTGATAAAATGAAATGCGACAAGCCATGCCCAAAAGGCGCTAAAAAGGCTTGCGACAAAAAATGCGCTAAGTAAATAATTGAATTTCACGACAAAAACTGAGAAGCCTGAGCTAGCGATAGTCCAGGCTTTTATTTTTATAGGGTTTATAGGGCTTAAAGCTTTATGAGCCCTATAGGTTTATCTGTCAATCACCGATTTGCCACGCCAAGCATCAGGGGTTTTCAACCGAAGCAATTGCGCCATCGTTGGAGCAATATCATAGCGCATCACCGAATAGTTCATCTTATAGTCTTTCGGCAATTTGGCACCAACGACGATAAATGGAGTCTGCATTTCGAGCATTGTCTTGCCACCATGCGATTTGGCTGGCAGTCCGCCATGATCGGAAGTAAAAAGAATAGCAGTTTCATTCATATCAAAATTGCTTTTTATTGTCTTCACAATCTCTCCAATATAGGCATCTACTGTATCGCAGGCAGCATTATATTCTTTAGAACACCAGCCATACTTATGGCCAGCCTCATCGGGTTGAGAGAAATAAATAAAGAATAAGTTAGGCTTCTTATTTACTATATATTGCATAGCCCCTTGTGCCACTTCTGCATCATCTCCTTCTTTACATTGCTTATCGAAGTTCACCGCAGGCTTTTCGAACAGATAGCCGATACCATTCCAAGAATAAATGACTCCTGTTTCGGCATTAGGCATTTGCTCTCTCGTGATTCCGAAGATAGAAGGAAACATACCCCATTTGTTGGTTGTGATTGGTTCTAAATCTGGTTTCTGAGAATTCCATGTAGTATAGCCGTGCATCTCACTACCCGCTCCCATTAATACTGTAGCCCAGTTGATAGCACTCGAAGAAGGCAATACACTGCGGGATTCAAGTGTCCAATAACCCTCTTTCATCAATGCTTCCAAATGAGCATATCTGCCTGGATTATTACGAATCACTTCCGAAGTGAATCCATCGGCACCAATCAATATCACATGTTTACATTTCGATACTCCTTTGGCATTTACATTGATGCCCAAGCCCAGCAAAAGGCACATAATCAATAACAATCTACTTATTTTCATCAGTATTTAAATTTTAGAATTAGTTTGTTAGCATCAAAATTACGAAAAAGAACTTTAAAGGATACTGTTCGTTGAAAATATTTCGTCATTTGCTCACTTCTTTTTATATTTGTATCGTTGCTTTTAAAAGAATTTCAAAATGATTAAAAATATAATTTGGCTTATGAGTTTTGCTTTATTTTCTTGCCACAGCGCAAAAAGTACTTCCAACAAAGAAGATGTGTTTACTACCGCCAGTGGTAAACAAGTAAAAATTGAATGTTATAGACACGCCAGTCTATGCATCGTCTACGACGGACATGCTATACAAATAGATCCGGTAACGGATAAAGAACATGGCATCACTTATGATAATAAAGGTAAAGCCGACGGCATTCTGATTACTCACGACCATTACGACCATTTGGATAAAACCGCTATTGCTCAACTTAGCACCAACAAGACAGAGGTGATTCTAAATAGCGATAGTCAGAAACAACTAGGCAGAGGCATCGTATTGAAGAACGGAGATACATATACTTTCTCTTTCGGAGTAAAAGTAGAGGCTGTTGCAGCCTACAATACGACTCCCGACCATCTGAAGTTTCATCCTAAAGGACGTGACAATGGTTATATTCTGAACATCGAGAATCTGCGTATCTACATTGCTGCCGATACTGAGGTGATACCTGAAATGAATGAAATAAAAAATATTGATATAGCTTTCATGCCTTGCAATCAGCCTTATACAATGACTCCGGAACAGCTGATTGAGGCTGCGAAGATTATCAAGCCACGTATCCTATATCCTTATCATTTTAGTGAGACCAACTTAAGTAATCTACCAGAAGCACTGAAAAAGCTAGGAATAGAGACAAGAATAAGAGAGATGAACTAATCTACAATATTAATAAAAAAGGGCAGATGAAACTCAACGTCATCTGCCCTTTTCTTTATATCATATCAAGTTCTAAAAATAGAAACTGAATCCAACTTTAAGTCCGAATTGAGTATAATCGTTGTCGGTAAAACTCTGACTATAATAAATCGCAGGTTCGATTGTTACAGTTCTTGATAGGAAAAAAGCATATCCTGCCTCGCCAACAATAGCAAAATCGTTATCGTTGGATGCTTCTTTGAAGCTATAAGAAGTATCTTTCAACATAGCACCAATATAGATACCATTGTTTTCGAAATAATATCTTCCACCAACGCCAAAACTATATGCATCAACAGCATCGCTCAGATTCATACCAATATTTCCTGTAAGCGCAATATTGTCCAAGAGGAAATAACCTCCCATAGCCTCCACACCAAAATGCCCTTTCGATGATTTGTTGTACGACAAATCCAGACCGGTAAGAGAGGTATTGACAAATACCTTACCGCGTTCGAATTGCGCACTCGCCGAAATAGCGACGATTAGAAGACATAAACTGATAAATAATTTTTTCATGATTTTTTCTTTTCTAATTGTTAATACTATTTTCTTTTTCAGCTTCCCGATGACGATTTTCTTTCTTGCGAAGTACTATCCATAAAAGGAAAGCTATTATATAGGAGAATAATAAAGTGCAAAGTTTCTCCATGCTCGTCTCCATCAGATTGTGAGGCAAGACATATACAGCCGTTGCCGTAATATAAATCAGCAAAGCTATCACAATCCATGTAGAGCGTCTTAATTTTTTCAATTGCATTTCTTTAATTTTTCGTTTTTACTATTATACTTTTTCAGCCATAAGAAGAACCAGATGGCCGAAGCCAACATGCATACTATACCTATTATATTAGATACCTTTTCGGGCAATCCGAATGCTGTGGAAGATACACAAAGGAACGAAACACAAACAGTCGTCATAAATAGAGCCGGTATCAATGTTATCCAATAGGGTTTATGATGAACTACAAAATATACGGTGATGGTCCAAAGTACTATCGTAGCCAATGACTGGTTGGCCCATCCGAAATACCTCCATATTATATTGAAACCGTTGGCATCGCTGATATTGTAATAGAGCAGACCTATTGCACAGAGAAACATCGGTATGGCAATATAGAAACGATTAATAATCTTACGTTGTCCGATATGGAAGTAGTCGGCAATGATAAGTCGCGCCGAACGGAAAGCAGTATCGCCAGAAGTGATAGGAGCAGCAACTACACCTAACACGGCCAAAATACCACCAACTACGCCTAACCAATCTTTCGATATCTTCAAAACGACCTGAGGTGCACTGAGTTTAATATTTGCATCATTTACAACACCTCCATCGAAGAAGAGATAAGAAGAAACTGCTGCCCAGATAAGTGCTACAATTCCTTCGGTAATCATCGCTCCATAGAATACAGGACGACCTGATTTCTCTTTAGTCAGACAACGAGCCATCATTGGACTCTGAGTAGCATGAAACCCTGATATTGCTCCACAAGCAATTGTGATGAACAAACAAGGGAAAATAGGTTGCTTCAAATCGGGGTTGCGATTCTGAAGTCCATCCCACAACTCGGGAAGAGCAGGATGATGAACATAAAGCATCACGATAAGTCCCAATGCCATAAACAAGAGCGCAAAAGCAAATACAGGATACAACTTACCAATAATTTTATCGATAGGTAGAAGTGTAGCCAAAATATAATAAATGAATATGACAACAACCCAAAACATAACATCCAATGATTTGGGAGTCAGGTCGGCTAACAAAATAGCCGGACTGTATACAAATACAACTCCAACTAAAGCAAGAAGAACAACACAAAAGACCAGCATCACCTTCTTGGCGTTAAGTCCCAAGTATCGTCCAACGGTCTCGGGTACACTTTCTCCTCCATGTCTCATCGACATCATACCACACATATAATCATGAACTGCACCGCCAAAGATACAGCCAAAAACAATCCACAAGTATGATGAAGCTCCAAACAAAGCACCCATTATAGCGCCAAAGATAGGTCCGGTTCCTGCAATATTCAAGAATTGAATCATATAAACACGCCATACAGGCATTGCGACATAATCTACTCCATCGGCTTGTGTTGTGGCTGGTGTTGGTCGGTCGTCGGGACCAAAAAGGCGAGATATATACCGACCATATATAAAATATCCCGCTATGAGGGCTAATAAACTAATTGTAAATGTAATCATGGTTTGAACCTTTAATCATTTACAAAAGTAACATATTCATTATTAACCCACAAATTATTAACCCGTCTTTTTACCTCTAGTTATATTATTTCAGATTTTATTAAACGATTAGAATTATATCTCTTAAGCCACAGGAAGAACCATCCAACAGCCACTAATGTGCAAATTGAAGAAATAACGAGTGATATCGATTCGGGTAAACTCAGCACAGTAGTCGAGACACACAAGAAATCAACACAAATAAATGTCATGAACAATGCTGGAATCAATGCAATCCAATAGAGCTTGCGTTGCTGGGCAAGATAAACAGTGATTGCAAACAGCGTCATGATAGAAATCGCTTGATTGGCCCACCCAAAGTATCTCCAAATGATGTTGAATCCATTGTTATATTGTATGATAAAGTATAGGATGATAATCGCGAAAAGGAAAAGAGGGAGAGCCACCAAAACCCTTCTCAAATTAGTATCTTGTTTGAGATGGAAGAAATCGGCAACCATTAGCCTTGACGAACGAAAAGCCGTATCGCCGGTAGTAATAGGCAATGCTACAACTCCAAACAAAACAAAGATATAACCTATATCCCCCAACCATTTTTCAGAAACTAACTGAACAATCTTAGGAGCAGGAATAGCCATATTAGCGCTGTTGGCCACGCCGCCATCAAAAAAGAAATAAGATGCCACTGTTGCCCATATCAAAGCAACAACACCTTCTGTAATCATTGAGCCATAGAACACGGGACGTGCATATTTCTCATGCTTGATACATCGAGCCATCATAGGACTTTGGGTAGCATGAAATCCTGAGATAGCTCCACAAGCTATCGTTATACAAAGGCAAGGAATAATTGGCTGTGTGGTATCTGGATTTTTATTCTGCAATCCATCCCATATTTCGGGGATAGCAGGGAAATTGACATACAGCATAACAAATAATCCGAGCGCCATCAATATGAGTGCAACAGCAAATACTGGATATATCTTTCCAATTATCTTATCGATTGGAAGTAACGTGGCAAGTACATAATAGAGGAAAATAATGATAATCCAAAACATGACATCGTCAACACCCTTTGTCATTGCATCTATAATGATTGCCGGACTGTATACAAAGACAGCTCCTACCAAAGGCATGAAGATAATGCAAAAAATGAGCATTCCAAGCTTCGCTCTTTTACCTAAATATCGCCCTACAGTCTCGGGAAGACTTTCACCATCATTTCGCAGTGATAACATTCCCGCCATATAATCATGAACTGCTCCACCAAAAATACAGCCGAAAACGATCCACAGATATGATGAAGTACCGAACAAAGCGCCCATTATAGCACCGAATATCGGACCCGTTCCTGCAATATTCAAGAACTGAATCATATAAATACGCCAAATAGGCATCTTTATGTAATCTACGCCATCAGGATGAATAGTAACAGGCGTTTTCCTATCATCAGGACCAAAAACATGAGAGACAAAACTACCATAAACAAAGTAGCCTATAATAAGAAGAACGATGCTAATTGTGAATGTAATCATTTGCAAGGTTTTTAATTCATTTACAAATATAACATATTCTTAGAAAAAACGAGAAAATAGCACGAGTTTTATTAACTTTGCAAGCACTTATAAGATTTTAAAGCGACAATGAATAAAAAATTTATCATATTTTTCTCACTATTCTTCTTATTCACCGGCACCTTTGCGCAGCCCAAGTATGAAGTAAGAGCGGCCTGGCTCACTACAGCATACGGACTAGACTGGCCTCGAACTAGAGCTACAAGTCCAGAGAAGATGCGTAAACAAAAAGCCGATTTGCTTATTATCCTCGACAAGCTCAAAGCAGCCAATTTCAATACCGTACTATTCCAGGCTCGAAGTCGCGACGATGTGTTCTATTATTCGAAATACGAACCGATGAACCAATATATGACTGATAAGATAGCTGGAGACCCGGGTTACGACCCACTTGCTTTTGTTGTCGATGAATGTCATAAACGTGGAATGGAATGTTACGCTTGGGTCGTTGCCATTCCTCTCGGTTCGAGAAAACATGTTGCAGCTTTGGGTAAACGTTCTGCTCTATATCATACCAGCGGAATCTGCACTCCTTATAAAACAGAGTATTTTTTGAATCCAGCCAAGCCCGATACTAAAATCTACTTGATGGACCTCTGCCGTGAAATGACAGAGAACTATGATATTGACGGTTTCGTTTTCGATTATCTGCGTTATCCGGAATATTCGGGTACAAACTTCCCTGATATTGCCGATTATCAGAAGTACGGTAATGGCCGCTCTCTTGCTGAATTTAGAAGAGACAATCTTACAGAAATAGTGCGCTATCTATATAATGGTATAAAGGCTATCAAACCCTGGGTGAAAATAAGTACTTGCCCTGTGGGAAAATATAAAGATGTGACTCGCTATCCTTCGAAAGGTTGGAATGCTTTCAATGCTGTATATCAAGACCCTGAAAGATGGATGAAAGAAGGTATTCACGACCAAATATTCCCGATGATGTATTTCCGTGGAGATAATTTCTATCCCTTCGCTCTCGATTGGAATGAACAAAGCAATGGAAGACATATCATCCCAGCCTTGGGTACTTACTTCTTACTACCCAACGAAGGAAACTGGAGTTTCGATGACATCATGCGCCAAATCAATTTTATCAGAAACCATCATCTGGCAGGAGAAAGCCATTTCCGCCTCGAATTTCTGATGAAAAATACAAAGGGAATATACGACGGACTGATTAAAGATAAATATATGACTCCAGCCCTACAACCTCCGACGACATGGCTAGATAGTATAGCTCCCACTTCGCCGTCCAATCTTATGGTGAAGCACGAAGACGATAATATAACGCTGACATGGAAAGCAGCAAAAGATAATGATCCACGAAATGCTCCTATGTATGTGATATATGCTTCCGATGAGTATCCAGTAGATACCAACAAACCCGAGAATATTATCGCTCAGAGGGTGATGAATACAAAATATGTATACATGCCAACCGAGCCATGGAAAACAAAGAACTATTTTGCAGTAACAGCCATCGACCGCTATGGTAACGAGGGAAAAGCAGTGCAAGAAAGGCCATAAAAAATTGCAGAGCCATGATAAACGAACAGATTAGTAATGAGATAAAGCATGTACTGATTATCCGATTTCAACAAATTGGAGAGGCTGTACTCTCTACCGTTGTCTGTAATACGATAAGAAAAAATTTCCCGGAAGCAGTCATCGATATAACGCTTAACGATAATATAGCTCCTCTATTTGAACATCATCCGTCAATAGATCATATTTGGAGTTTTACACAAGAAGAGCGCGACTCGCTATTCAAATATCTGAAGAAAGTGAAACAAATCGTTCGTAACACCCAATATGATGTTATTATCGATATGCGCTCTACCCTACACACTCTACTGTTTTCTTTCTTTTCATTAACAACCCCTTTCCGAATCGGGCTGAAAAAACTAATCACAATAGGGTTACTCAATTATCGATTGAAATGCAACAATTGCGATGATGACGAGATACGAAAGGATTTGCATCTATTGGAGCCACTCAAAAAGATTAAAGACCTTGAATATTCTTATAATTTCTCTCTGAATATTACGGATGAAGAAAAAACTCTTTTCAGAGAATACATGACACATCAAGGCATTGACTTCTCCAAACCGGTGATATTAGTAGGTATTACTTCAAAAGTGGCTTACAAAACATATGGAGAGGATAAGATGGTATATGTGCTGCAACAATTCATTAAAACGTTCCCCGAATGGCAGATCATTTTCAATTATGCTTCGGGACAGGAAGAACGAGATGCCCGCCGTATCTATCAGAAATTAGGATGCGATGAACATATCTTTATTGATATTCAGGCTCACGATCTCAGACAACTTGCTGCCATGACTCAGAATGTATCATTCTACTTTGGCAACGAGGGCGGTACCCGACATATTGCACAGGCAATGGGAACACCTTCTTTCGTAGTATGTTCACCAAGTGCCGACAAATTGAATTGGATTCCGCAGAATGATGTTCCGGCTGATGGTGTAGCAGCGACAGACTTTATGCCCAAAGAACAACAATACAAACTAAATAACGAAGAGCGATATGCTCTGATTCCTAAAGACGCTGTGTGGAAAGGCCTCAAAGCTATGCTCTACAAATTGAACTTGATGGAACACTGACATGAACAACAAACAAGATATTTAATAAAAAGAAATGAAAGACAAAAAATTGAATTTAGCCACGCTTTGTGTTCAAAGCGGATGGAAACCTACCAAAGGTGAGCCTCGCGTGCTACCTATCTATCAAAGTACCACATTCAAATATGATACGAGTGAGCAAATGGCCAAACTTTTCGACCTAGAAGAGAATGGCTTCTTTTATACCCGTTTGCAGAACCCAACCAATGAGGCCGTTGCCAAGAAGATTGCCGAACTCGAAGGCGGTGTTGCTGCCATACTGACTTCTTCGGGACAGGCTGCCAACTTCTTTGCCATATTCAATATATGCGAAGCTGGTGATCATCTGGTCAGCTCGAAAAATATATATGGTGGAACATTCAACCTATTCGGCACCACACTCAAAAAGCTTGGAATAGAATGTACTTTTGTCGATGCAGATGCCTCCGACGAAGAGATTAGTGCAGCATTCCGCCCCAATACAAAGTTGCTTTTCGGAGAGAGTGTCTCAAATCCCGGTGTACAAGTTCTCGACTTCGAGAAATTCGCTCGGGTAGCTCATGCTCATGGAGTACCTTTTGTGGTTGATAATACATTTCCTACACCTATCAACTGCCGTCCTATCGAGTGGGGAGCAGATATTGTCACTCATTCTACCACTAAGTATATGGAAGGTCATGCTACAACAGTAGGTGGAGCTATTGTAGATAGTGGAAACTTCGATTGGGAAGCTCATGCAGACAAATATCCTGGTTTGACACAGCCCGATGAATCTTATCATGGATTGATATATACCAAAGCTTTTGGTAAGCTCGCTTATATCACTAAAGCGACATCTCAACTAATGCGCGACCTTGGTAGTACTCCTTCTCCATTCAACTGTTTCTTGTTGAATCTGGGCTTGGAGACACTTCATCTTCGTGTGAAACAACATTGTGCCAATGCACAGAAAGTAGCCGAATGGCTAGAAGCAAATGACATGGTATCTTGGGTGAACTATCCAGGATTGAAAGGCGATAAATATCATGCTTTGGCTCAAAAGTATATGAACGAAGGACGCACATCGGGTGTTATCGCTTTCGGACTGAAAGGTGGACGAGCAGAAAGTATCCATTTCATGGATAATCTGAAGTTTATCGCCATCGTCACTCACGTTGCTGATGCACGTACTTGCATTCTGCATCCTGCCAGCCATACACACCGCCAAATGACAGACGAGCAACTGATTGAAGCAGGAGTTGCTCCCGACTTGATTCGCCTCTCAGTAGGAATAGAAGATGTTGATGATATCATTAATGATATCGATCAAGCTCTTAAACAATAGTTATATTGGACTCATAAGGCTCATAGAGCTTATGGGCCTTATGGGCCTGATATAATCTTATTATAGTCCTTTTTTCTTGGCTTCGTCCCAAATTTCATCCATTTCGGCAAGTGTCATATCTTTCAGATTTCTTCCTTCCTTAATGGTATGTTCCTCAAGATAATTGAAGCGATGAAGAAACTTCTGATTGGTACGTTCGAGCGCATTATCAGGATTGATGCCATAAAGACGAGCAGCATTGATCAGACTGAAAAATAAATCACCGAATTCTCCTTCGGCCTTATCTTTATCCATCTTATCTATTTCTGCCTGAAGCTCACCAAACTCTTCTTTCACTTTATCCCAAACTTGCTCTTTTTCTTCCCAATCGAATCCAACATTGCGGGCTTTGTCTTGCATTCTATATGCTTTGATAACAGAAGGTAGAGCAGCAGGTACCCCACTCAACACAGTCTTATTGCCACCTTTCTCTTTCAATTTGAGTTGTTCCCAATTCTGAAGAACATCATTGGCATCTTTAGCTTCGACATTACCATAGATATGTGGATGACGATAGATAAGCTTGTCACTCAGTTTGTCGCACACATCTTTAATATCAAAATCGCCTGTTTCAGAACCGATTTTGGCATAGAATGCAACATGAAGTAACACATCTCCCAGTTCTTTGCAAATATCTTTTTTATCGTTGCGCATTAGCGCATCACAAAGTTCGTAAGTTTCTTCTATCGTATTGGGACGCAAACTCTCATTTGTCTGTTTCTTATCCCAAGGGCATTTCACCCTCAACTCGTCCAAAATATCGAGGAAGCGACCAAAGGCTTCCATCTTCTCTTCTTTAGTATGCATTTTATATTTGTTTTTTATAACGTTCGTAACTGATGAGCAGCCCTATCACCTGAGAATAGTTCTTCTGTCCGTTTTCTATTTTATTTCCTTTCAGATAGAGTTCATATAGTTTATCCTGAATATCACCAAGAGTGGGACTATAAAGCGCTGTCCAATAATAATGATGATAATTATAAAGCCGTTTGATAGCTGGATCAATCGACTTCTTGAGTCTGTCAAATTGAGCATCGGTCATTACCATCCTTGCATTACGAAGTACATAGCCCAGCACAAAGAAATAGCCACTGAAACGAACAGAAGCATCTTTTGAGCGAGTACAAACTTGATAAGCATAAAAGTTGGCTTCGGCCTCAGAGGAGATGCCCAATAGATGAGCCATTTCGTGGGCGTATACTGATGGATAATCTACCGGCAGCAGATAACCATTAAGATGAAACTCTCCAAAAAACGGTCCCATATACCCCGATACACCTACACTGGCAATGA